>NZ_JBFRGA010000276.1:0-3285 GCF_052115105.1 Chryseobacterium sp. 2TAF14 | reverse complement strand
CATACAAGGGGAATAAAGCCAAGTGAGAATTTATATCTGGAAATTAGAAATTCAGTGTTTGGGAAAGACCCGTTGCTGTTGTATGCAAATAATGTAAAAGTTGACAAAAGCGGAGTAATAAGAGAAAAAATAGTCTGGAATAATATAAGAAATAAAATAAATCTTCTTACGGTCTACGCAATGGTGAAGGAAAACAATACCGATGGAAAGGTTTTATACGATGCAGACGGCAACTTAGGTATGGCAGCTGCAAAGCTTAAAAAAGGAAGTTCACTTGCAAAACTGGCTGGTTATACAGGAGCGGTGAAAGTCGGAAGTGAAAGTGTTGATGGACCATCGAAAGAAGGTAAATGTAAAAGATGTGAAGAGGAAATTACGCTCAAAATATTGAAGACTGTTTCGGAGTACTTTCTAGTGCAAAGACAATAAGGACAGAAGTTGTAAAATACTTAAATCAGTATATTAAGCAACGTCAAAAAACAAGTAAACCAATTCATTTAGACACCTGTTTAAGAAAAGCACATTTTTTTGCACAAGTTGGAGTCGAAACATTAGGAGTAAATCCAGATTGGATGGTTGAAGGAAATATAAACCACTCAATGAGAAGTGCAAAAATTGCTTTTGGAGATAGAGCAAAAAATTTGGAATCAAAAGGACTTTTAGACAATTATTGTCAAGATAGACCTCAAAAAAGACTATATAATTATTTATATGCTCATGAAAATGGTTATGGCAATGGCAATGGCAATGAAGCAAGTGAAGATGGTTGGAAATTTAGAGGAAGAGGGCTAAAACAACTAACTGGTAGAGCAAATTATAAGAATGCTTCAGAAACATTAAGAGAAATTTTTCCTAATGAATATATAGATTTGGAGGCAAACCCCGAAAAAGTTGAAGAAATTAAATATGCAGTTTTAACTGCAATTGCATTCTGGGAAAAACATGAAGTTTGGAAAGAGGCGGACAAAGTCAAATCTACTAATGATAGTGATGAGCTCTTCAAACAAATAAGAAAAAAAGTTGTCGGTAAAAGTGCATTTAAATGGAAAGATGCCAAAGATTATTTTACTAAAACCTATAAAGCATTTAAAGTTAACGAATGTCAAAAGGATAATGCACAAAGCATAAATGGAGAATATAATCTATATAAAACTAATTATATAAAAAAAACATATTCAAAAGCAATGACCTCAGAGAGCAAAACATATAAATTCGAGGTATATAAAAATGGTGTACTAGAAAAGTCTTATACACTGGAGAAAAGCGAACATGGATATTTTAATTTTCCAGAATCAGGTATTAATTGGGGTAGATATGGAACTAGAGATAGTAAGTCTATTGGAGGAGACAACTGGGCAAATGAAGAATGTGTTGCAGCATTATTAGGTTCTTTTATTCTGTTAAAGAAAGTGGTTTGACAGAAACATTGTATTATAATGATATTTCTTCTCATGATGGCAAAACAAATTTAGGACATTCAACACATAAAACAGGAAAGGATATAGATATCAGATATCCAGGTTGTACAAACGCTCCAGGAGAACAATTATGGACAGTTGCAAAAAATTATTGGGGAAGCGAAACTAAATTAGATGAAGCTATGCAAAAAATATATAAAATAGCTGTTGAATGGGATTTTGTCAATAATTATCAGTATAAAACGGTAGTTAACGCATCTCGTGCAGGAGGGCATGAAAACCATTTCCATATCGGACATAAGTAAAATAAGAAATAATGAAAAAAAATATATTTATAATCCTATTGCTATTATTTATTAGTTGTAAAAATAAGGGACAAAATTATAACTATGAGTTAGAAGATTCGGACGAGTCTTATGTGATGGATTCTTGGAGTAATAATCAAAAAGAAGATTATTACTCCAAAGCTGGAAATTTAGTTAAAGAGGTTCTCACGTTTGAACATTTCAATGTACCAAACCAAAGCGATTTCAATAAAAGTCTATATGATAAGTTAGGTATTAAATTGAATTCCAATCAAATATATCAAATATTACCACATCATATTTTCGAACAAGATAGCTTGGATGGATATGCTCAACAATTAATTATCTTTCCATCGAACAAGATTGTTTCTTTGAAAACTGAACTTCCCTTACTTAATAAAAGTAGCCTACAGTACTATAAATCTAATGATTTTAAGAATTTAGATCATAGTATGGATTATAATATTGTAATCAACAAATTACTTTTCAGTCCTAATGATAAAGAAATTGATTTATGGTTAAAAGATAAACAATTAGATGAATTATTCAATTATCTTGTTTGTAGCTTTCATTTCGAAGATAAAAAAATATTTYAATATGTAATTAAAAAGCTAATTAAAGAAACAGACACAAAAAATAATAAGCTTGAGTATTTGCAACTACTTTTTAAAGAAACTGTTGCAAAAGCTCCAGACATTTATCATTATTTGAAAAAAGACTATCAAATTATAGATATAGTTAATGCGGATTTGGATGACGACCAGGATGACGATATCATATACATTGCAGCATCAGAAAAAGAGATTACAAATTTACAGATACTTATTTTTAATAATGATAAAAGTAAATATTTGTTATGGGCAAAAAATGACTCATCACCTATTATCGGGCAAAAGGAATATAAAAAAACAGTAACAAAAGGGAATTATTTTACGATAGAATATACTCGAGATATTGAAGACAAATATAATTTATATAATTATTTAACATTTAAACTTCAGAACACTGATTTTTTATTACATAGATTTAGTCAAGAAACATTTGATGTTCAATTAGATAAGAATTTACTAATGAAAACTTGGACAAATAAAAACTTTGGAAATATAAACTTTGAAAATGTTTCATTTGACCATATTGACAGATTAAAATAAAACCTGCATATTGATGTAGATCCAAATTCTCTAGATATAGTAAGGGAAGAAAAGTTTATCGATGCACTGATTAAATTTGGTTACTCCAAATTTTACAGTTATAATATTATTATTCCTGATACTTTTAATGGTGCAATTTGAAGTTTAGGGCTTGATGAAAATCAAAAACTAGATGAAGAAACACAAGACAAAATTTTTGATGACTATCTCATTAAAGTTAAAAGACCTAAAATTATTGCATATCTTGAAGGTAAAGGAGACCATTACTTAGTGCCAAAAACTGCTGCAGCATTGTTTGGCGTCATAAATGAAGTCAATGATAAAGTTGGGAAATACATTTAGGAGATATGTCTTCTGAGAATGGCAGTGATCCATGGGAATCTGGATTTGATCATCATGCAGGGCATGGAC
>NZ_JBFRGA010000275.1:0-2619 GCF_052115105.1 Chryseobacterium sp. 2TAF14 | reverse complement strand
CATCAAAACAGATGTAAGAATCATTGCTGCAACCAACCGAGATCTGGAAGCGGAAATTGAAAAAGGAAATTTCCGGGAAGATTTATATTACAGAATTAATATTTTTCAGATAAAACTACCTTCACTGCGGGAAAGGGTTGCCGATATTGAATTGCTGGTGAAATTTTTTCTGAAAAGTTTTTCGCTTAAAACGGGTAAAAATATTAATTCTGTTTCGACAGATTATTTAAAAGCTTTAAAAAATCATCCCTGGAAAGGCAACATTCGTGAACTTAGAAATGTCATCGAAAGAAGTGTTATCCTTACAGATGCTTCAGAATTGGGGATAGAAAGTCTTCCTGTTGATATTTCAGTATATAGTAGTGAAGATTATTCGCAAACCAAAATGTTGTCTGCGTTTTCTATGGCGAGTGCAGAAAAAATGCAGATCCAGAAAGTTCTTAATCACACCAAAGGTAATAAAGCAGAAGCTGCAAGATTGCTCGAAATTGGTATCGCAACCTTGTACAGAAAGATCGAAGAGTACAAAATTTTTTAAATAATATTTCCATTCTGATAACGACCCTATCATTTTGATAGGGTTTTTTGTGTTTTATAAATTGTTATAATTAAATTAAATATCTGTAAATCAATTATTTAAAATGAATTTTTCTTCAAAGGAATGAATCTTGGCATAACGGTTCAAAACAATCTAAGTAATGAACCATATAGATGCCGTAAAAGAAATCATAAAACTGATTCCTGAATCTCAGGAAGAGTTTAGAGATTCTTACAAAACAAAAACACCGTTTATGGTGATCAGCGTTTTCACCAAACAAATCAAAAAGCTTATTAGAAATCATGATCAGAAGATTCTGATGAAATCGATCACCAAAATGAATCTTCTTTACAGCAAAGGAGATCAGGCTTTGAAAAACGCTATCGAAAACATTTTTGTCTACTCTTTAGACAGTCTTACGTTTTGCTGCGAACCGTCATACAAAGATTTGATTTTCGCAAAAATGTCGCTCCCACTGCAAAACAACTATTTGCGTCAGGTTTATAAATCAGGAATTTAAAATTAAAAAAAAATAAAATTCACATGAAATCAAAGATCAGAAAAATAGGAGACTGGAAGATTTTAAAATCTACACGAGAAAAGCATAATCTGGAAATCATCACCATCAATATTGCCGTAATTCTCGGAGTTTTTGTAGCCGCTGCAATTCTTCAGGTTAATTAAAAATAAATAAAAATGATAACAATTATTCTATTGATCACTGCAATTGTATTATTCATCTTGTTTTACCGTCTTGTTGAATATTTCGATAAAATTTAAATTAAAAAAAATGACAATATTATTCTTTATCTCAATAGCCATATTCATTTACATCTGCTATGTACTGGTAAAACCCGAAAAATTTTAAAAAATAATTTAATAAGCAAATGAACCGCAAAATTAAGCATCAAATAAAAGAGTGGGGAATCTTGATTTTTTGGATCACTTTCGTCATTGCTTTTATGTATCTGATAATTTCGGTTAAAGAATCTGCTTTAATGCATTAAACAAACTATGAACACTGAAGTTTTAGGCGTTGTAGCGATGTTTTTTATAACATTGCTTTTGGCGATACCTTTTGGAAAGTATATTTCAAAAGTCTACACAGGAGAAAAAACCTTTCTTGATCCTGTTTTTAAACCTGTAGAACGGTTTTTCTACAAAATCTCAGGAATTAATCCTGAAAATGAGATGAACTGGAAGCAGCATTTAACTGCACTTTTAACCATTAATTTGCTTTGGTTTTTTATAAGCATGCTGATCTTGATGAATATGAGCTGGCTTCCCCTCAATCCCGACGGAAATCCCGATATGTCGCCGGATTTGGCTTTTAATACAACCATTTCCTTTTTAGTCAACTGTAATTTGCAGCATTATTCAGGCGAAACCGGATTGAGTTATCTGGGACAAATCTGGCTGATGTTCCTGCAATTTGTTTCCGCAGCAACAGGAATGGCTGCTTCAATCGTTATTTTTAAAGCTTTCAGAGAAAGATCCACCGAAAAGCTCGGAAATTTCTATGATTATCTGCTTAAATCAACCACCAGAATTTTATTGCCTTTTTCATTCATAATGGGTGCAGTAATGGTTTTTCAGGGAATGCCGATGACTTTTGAAGGAAAAGATAAAATGATTACGCTCGAAGGTAAAAGTTTGGAAGTTTCTACAGGTCCTGTTGCAGCATTTGTTCCCATAAAGCATGTAGGAACCAATGGCGGAGGTTTTTTCGGAACAAACTCAGCACATCCACTTGAAAATCCAAATTACTTTACCAATATGGTTGAGATGTTTGCTCAATTAATTATTCCAATGGCAATGGTTTTTGCATTCGGACATTTTATCCGCAGAAAAAAAATCGGCTACATGATTTTTGGAGTGATGACTGCAGGATTTCTCTTATTGGCAGTACCAACTGTTATTATGGAAATGAATGGCAATCCTGCAATCAGCCAGATAGGAATTGACCAGTCTTTGGGAGCAATGGAAGGAAAAGAAATTCGTTTCGGAGCAGCAGCATCAGGTTTTTGGAGCATTGTAACTACGGTTATTTCTACAGGATCTATCAATTCAATGCATGACAG
>NZ_JBFRGA010000274.1:0-3689 GCF_052115105.1 Chryseobacterium sp. 2TAF14 | reverse complement strand
AATTTGAACTAGGTTTGTTTGAAAACCCTTATGTTTCCACCAAAGATATTGATGAATTAAAAAAAATCAATCATAAACCTTTAGCAGAAAAAGCAGCAATTGAATCTTTTGTTTTGCTTCAAAATAATAACAAAACGCTTCCGATTTCCGAAAATTATAAAAAGATTTTAGTCGTTGGAAGGGATGCTGTTGATGCACGATTAGGTGGTTATTCAGGGCCGGGAAATAAGAAAGTAAGTATTTTGGACGGAATCAAAAATTTCGTTAAAAATAAAAATATTGAAATCACTTATTCAAAAGGAATTGACTGGAATGTAAAAGACTTTGTAACAGTTTCAACGGAATTTTTATTTTCAGAAAATCAAAAAGGATTGAAAGGAAAATATTTTTCCAATGCTGATTTAAAAGGAAATCCGGCTTTTGAAAAACAGGACGAACAGTTGAATTTCAAATGGACTTTATATTCTCCAAATCCTGAAAAACTACAACCAGACAATTACAGCGTTCGTTGGACAGGAAAACTGGAAGCTCCAAATTCCGGAAAATATCAGCTTGGCTTAAGAGGAAATGATGGATTCAGATTCTATTTAAATGGAAAATTACTGATTGACAATTGGGAGAAATTAAGTTATTCAACCAAAACAATTGATATTGATTTTATAAAAGGTCAAAAATATGATATTGCCGTAGAATTCCACGAAAATAGGGGCGAAGCGAATATTGAACTGATCTGGAATTATGGTTTGAATGATTATCAAAAAGATTTTAATGATGCTTTAAAACTGGCACAAAATGCAGATTACATCATCGTTACAGCTGGAATTCATGAAGGAGAATTTCAGGATCGTTCTTCGCTGAGTCTTCCCGGAAATCAGGAACAATTTATCCATGAAGTTTCAAAATTAAATAAACCGACAACAATTGTTTTGGTGGGTGGTTCTGCGATAAAAACGACAAATTGGAAAGATAAAGTCGGAGCGATTTTAGATGTTTGGTATCCCGGAGAAGAAGGTGGAAGTGCCGTTGCAAAAGTGCTTTTCGGAGCAGAAAATCCTTCCGGAAAATTGCCGATTACGTTCCCGATTGAGGAAGGGCAATTGCCGTTGACCTACAATCATCATCCGACGGGAAGAGGAAATGATTATCATGATCTGAGTGGCGAACCGTTATATCCTTTTGGTTTTGGATTGAGTTACACGACTTTTGAAATCTCTGATTTACAATTAAATCAATCAAAATATTATGAAAATGATACGATTGTAGCTAAAGTCAATGTGAAAAATACCGGTTCAAAAGCGGGAAGTGAAGTCGTTCAATTGTATGTGAAGGATTTACTGGCTTCAGTTTCGAGACCGATTATTGAATTGAAAGGTTTTCAGAAAGTACATTTAAAACCGGGAGAATCAAAGCAGGTTTCCATTGAAGTTCCTGTAAAAGAATTACAGTTTTTAGATAAGAAAATGATTTGGGTTGTAGAAAAAGGAACATACCGAATTTTTGTTGGAAATTCTTCTAAAAATCTGCCTTTGAAGCAAAATATTGAAGTTGAGTAGTTTTTTATTTTATCACAAGATTAGACTAAGATTTATACCAAATATTACGCTTTAAAGGTATACAATGGCATTTCATTTAAGAAAGTAATACAATTTCAATAATAGCGATTAATGTTATATTCATGACAAATTTTACGATTTAGTTATCTTTAAAATATGAATAAAGCAAGTCAATAAAAATATCTGTTTAGCCTTACTTTAAAAAAGTTAGTTCCGGCAAGATTAAAATTGTGGTATGAAATATGTAATATTTACTCTGAACCGAACGAAATTAATAGATAATAAAAAAATCAATTAAAGTCATTCAAAAATTTAAATGTCATGAAAAAGTTTTTAATAACAGCAATTTTGGTAGTAGGTTTTTCAACCATTGCTTTAGCACAGAGACATCCGCCGCGACCTACGCCGCCGCCGCATCCTTCAAAAACACAGTTGGCCAACAGTAAAGCAAATGAATTAGACAAAAGATACCGTGCAGAAAAGAAATTGATTATGAATCATCCTGTTGCTACAAAGAAAATGAAAGCCGACCAACTGAAAGCTTTGAATCTGAGATACCAAAACGAAAAAAAATTGTTGAAGGCTGCTAAATAGAAGTGCAAGATATTATCAAAATAAAAATTTGAACAGCTGTTTAGTTTTACGAAATTTTTAATATTAAATAAAATCATTAAAAGAGAATGCATATTTGTGTTCTCTTTTTTGTTATTAATTGAATGAAAATCATCTTTGTAATGCTTTGCTTCATGAATTTTAAGAAACGTGGTTCATCCAATATTTTTCCTTAAATTCGCATAAAAATTTTAAGCTAATGAATTACGATATTATTGTCATCGGAAGTGGTCCTGGTGGATATGTTACTGCAATCAGAGCGGGTGGAGTAGCGTCTAAAATGAGCAAAGGGATTGAGTTCTTAATGAAAAAGAATAAAATCGACGTTATTTTAGGAACTGCAAAAGTACAGAAGGGTAAAAAAGTTTCTGTGACAGATAAAGACGGAAAAGTAACCGAATATACAGGAACTCATATTATTTTGGCTACAGGAGCTCGTTCGAGAGAGTTGCCAAACTTACCTCAAGACGGTAAAAAAGTAATCGGATACAGACAGGCATTATCTCTTCCTGAGCAGCCAAAATCTATGATCGTTGTAGGTTCCGGAGCTATCGGAGTTGAGTTTGCTGATTTTTATAACACAATGGGAACAAAAGTTACTGTTGTAGAATTTTTACCAAATATCGTTCCTGTGGAAGATGAGGAAATTTCTAAGCACTTGGAAAAATCTCTGAAAAAATCAGGTATCGATATTATGACAAACGCTTCTGTAGAAAGTGTTGATACAAGCGGAGAAGGTGTAAAAGCTACGGTAAAAACTGCTAAAGGAAACATCGTACTTGAAGCTGATATCTTATTATCTGCTGTAGGAATTGCTGCAAACATCGAGAATATAGGTCTTGAAGAAGTGGGAATCCAAACTGATAAAGGAAAAGTTTTGGTCAACGAATGGTACGAAACTTCAGTTCCCGGATATTACGCAATCGGAGATATTATCCCGACTCAGGCTTTGGCACACGTTGCTTCTGCTGAAGGAATTACTTGCGTTGAAAAAATCAAAGGAATGCACGTTGAGAAAATCGACTACGGCAATATTCCTGGATGTACTTACTGTCACCCTGAAGTGGCTTCTGTTGGTCTTACAGAAAAGCAGGCTAAAGAAAAAGGATACGAACTTAAAGTGGGTAAATTCCCTCTTTCTGCAAGCGGAAAAGCGACTGCAAATGGAAATACAGATGGTTTCATCAAAGTTATTTTTGATGCTAAATATGGTGAATGGTTAGGTTGCCACATGATCGGTGAAGGTGTAACCGATATGGTTGCTGAAGCTGTTGTTGCAAGAAAACTGGAAACTACAGGTCACGAGATCATCAAGTCGATTCACCCGCACCCGACAGTTTCTGAAGCAATTATGGAAGCTGCTGCTGCTGCTTATGGCGAAGTGATTCACATTTAATTTTTCACTTTGTCAAAGTTGAAAATCTTTGACAAAGTTTATCAATATCAAAACCACAGATTTTGTCTGTGGTTTTTTGTTTTTAAATAATTAACAAAATATTTAGACAATTTAGATTCGTTCTTAGG
>NZ_JBFRGA010000273.1:0-2652 GCF_052115105.1 Chryseobacterium sp. 2TAF14 | reverse complement strand
GCTTTTATTGAGGCATTGAAAAATGTGGCACAAGAACTTGAAAAATAATCTAAACTACCTACACAAAATACATTATGGATAGCAAATTACAGGCTGCAGAAAGTCAACAGCATAATCAACACCAGCAAGACGGAAGACCAAAAGGAAATCCGCTTGAAGAACTGAATAAGATCGGTGGTTTTGGCTTTATAGAATCTGTCGTAGACGGAATTGCCAATATGAACCCAACCAGAAAAGCAAGAAAGGAAATTTTTTTGAATGATGGTAATAAAGCCGAGGAAAGAAAAGAGCTTTTACAGAAAATCAATCTGTGGGTAGATCTTTTAAGCAGCAACGATTCTGCCGAAAAAATGGCAGATACCTGCAAAAGCAAAGCGCAAAATGCTGAGCAAAACCTAAAACAAAATCTTAAAAATAGTTTAGACTCCGTTCGTCAGCTTGAAACTTCTTACAGAACGGTAGCTCAGTTTTATAAAAATACAGAGCTTGATAAAGTAGATAACGTAAGCATTGTCAATGCAAGCTTAGATCAGGTTTCAGATTTAGATAACCCGATTTTTATTGATGCAATTGCTGAAGAATTTAAAAATTATTACGACCGTTTAGATTTAAGAGATAACTATTCTATTCTGGCAATTCCGGGATATTTAGGATCGAATAAAGTGGTTGAAAAATGGGCGAAAATCTGTAACGAAAACAAAGTAATGATGGTTACCGATTTTGCCAACTTAGACAAGCCGGATGATGTAGTCGATCTGTTTCACTCAGCGAACCTTACAGGTGGCGAATTGCACAGAAGTAATGTGATTATGACTTGTAACTGGTTGGTTGGTCGTGGAAGAGCAGAGGAAGTGGGTGAAGAAGAAAACGTAGAGCTTCCGCCATCAACTTCATTGGCAGGAAAAATTCACAAAACATTGATGTCTCAGGTTGCAGCCGGTAAAAAGCACGGTAATATCAACGAAGTAGACGCCGTAAAATTTGAATTGAAGAAAAGTGAAATTTCTCAGTTGGAAAAAATGGGGCTTGTTCCTATGGTCAACGAGTACGGGAAAATCATGGCATTCTCCGCAAAAACATTGTTTACAGGTGATAACATTGGCTTACAGACTTATTCTGTAGTTCGTGTTTTCGATTATGTAACTAAAGTTTTATTGGATTTCCTAAACAGAAGAGCCTTCGAAAACTGGAATGCAAGAAACGAAGACGATCTGAGAAAACAGATCGTAAGTTTTTTAGACGGTATCAAAGGTGCTGATAAATTAATTGAGAAATTCAAAATTGTGCGTTTTGAGCAGGATAAAGTAAACAAAGATAGGGTTTGGCTGGATATCAGACTGACTCCTTATTTCCCGACAAAAAGTTTTGTGATTAAGCTTGACGGTCACAAAGGTGATGACGGTAATGAGTGGGATGCAGAATATACCCAGGATTAATTTTCCCAATATTTAATATAGAAACCGGTGCATCAAAAACATCGGTTTTTTGTTTCTAATAATCTTAAAAACGGTTTAATGAAAAATTTTACGGTTTACATCTTATTGTTTTTTCTGTTGTTTTCTGTCTTGAGTTGTGAAAAAGAATATCAACGTCCTCGAAAATATGAGATCGATCTTTTTAAAAATGAAAAAAAAGATACAGCGCAAGCGTATATAATGACTGAAGACGAAGCTTATGGAATCAGCGATATGGTTGTGGCAAGCTCAGATATTTCCGTTACCGACAGTTCTTCGGGTCGAGGTAAACCTATTTATATTTACAGCATCAATTCCGGGGATTTGTTATTCAGCAAAAGGGATTCTGTGATCTCGTATCCGTATCGGTTTCTTTCAAATCAGAAATTAGATTTTAAAAAAGAAAAAAATGATTCGGTTTATGTTTTTTTAGAAAAACTGAAAGGATATAAATCTATTGCGGAGATAAAAAAAATCAAATATCAATGGCTGAAAGGCGCACCCGTTTATCTTTTGGATAACGAAAAAAAATAGTTCTATCTTTGCTTTTACTTAAAATGAATTGGTTTTTTGGAAAAAAATAATAGAAATCCAGACTTTCTTCACATCGGGAATAAGCTGTTGAAATGGTACGATAAAAATGCGAGAGACTTACCGTTCAGAAAAACCAAAGATCCTTATAAAATCTGGATTTGTGAGATTGTTTTTCAGCAAACAAGAATTGCTCAGGGATTAAATCACTATAATAATTTTGTCAAAAGATTTCCCGACGTGAAAACTTTGGCAGAATCTCCTGAAGATGAGGTTTTATTATATTGGAAAGGTTTGGGATATTATTCCCGTGCCATCAATATTCATAAAGCTGCGCAGCAAATTATGAATGATTATCATGGCATTTTCCCTTCCGATTATGATGAAATTTTAAAACTAAAAGGAATTGGAAAATATACTGCTGCAGCCGTTTCCAGTATTTGTTTTGGTGGAAAAATGCCTGCAGTTGATGGCAATTTCTACAGAGTTTTAAGTAGAATTTTCGCTGATAATTTTGATATTTCAAATTCGAAAGCTTTCAATTATTTTTCAGAATTATCAACTTTGATTATGCCTGAAAATGTGGGCGATTTTAATCAGGCAATGATGGATCTGGGTTCGGAAATCTGCAAACCAAAAAATCCTTTATGCGGAGAATGTCCTGTAA
>NZ_JBFRGA010000272.1:0-2727 GCF_052115105.1 Chryseobacterium sp. 2TAF14 | reverse complement strand
GATTCTAAGTTTGCAGCGTGACGCATCATCGGAAATTCACCCATGATTCCCATTCCGCCAAGAATCTGTCGCGATTCTCTCGCAATATCAATCGCCATTTTCACATTATTTCTTTTCGCCATAGAAATCTGAGCAGGACTTGCTTTGTGGTCGTTTTTCAAGTTTCCTAACTGTAAGCAAAGTAATTGTGCTTTTGTAATTTCAGTTAAAAATTCAGCTAATTTCTTCTGTTGTAACTGGTAAGAACCAATTGGTTTTCCGAATTGTTTTCTTTCTTTAGAATACTGAACAGCAGTGCAATAACAGTCGATTGCCGCACCAATTACACCCCAAGAAATGCCGTATCTCGCAGAATTTAAGCAAGATAAAGGTCCTTTTAATCCTGTAACATTTGGCAATAAGTTTTCTTTTGGAACTTTCACATCATTAAAAACCAGTTCACCGGTTTTAGAAGCTCTTAAACTCCATTTATTGTGAGTTTCAGGAGTAGTAAAACCTTCCATTCCTCTTTCAACAATTAATCCCTGTACTTTTCCTTCCTCATTTTTTGCCCAAACTACGGCAATATCGCACAGCGGAGAATTGGTAATCCACATTTTAGCTCCATTTAAAAGATAATGATCTCCCATATCTTTAAAGTAAGTTTCCATAGAACTTGGGTCTGAACCGTGATTAGGCTCAGTAAGACCGAAAGATCCGATCATTTCACCGGAAGCTAATTTTGGTAAATATTTTCTTTTTTGCTCTTCAGAACCGAACTCGTTGATCGGAAACATCACCAAAGAACTTTGCACAGATGCTGCAGAACGTACCGCAGAATCTCCTCTTTCCAATTCCTGCATAATCAAACCGTAAGAAATCTGATCAAGACCGGAACCACCGTATTCTTCCGGAATATAAGGTCCCAAAGCTCCGATTTTCCCCAATTCTTTCATCAAATTTGGCAAATCGGTATGATTTTGAGCTGCCTGATCGATATTCGGCATCACGAAGCTTTCTACCCAATCTCTTACAGATTGACGGATAAGCTTGTGTTCTTCGGTAAGTAAGGCATCAATTCCGTAATAATCGGGAATGCTTGTAAGAGGATAATATGACATGTAAATTAATTTTCCTAAAAATAAGATTTTTTCGGAATGCTGAAAAACAAAACTTCTTTAAAAAGAAAAAAACTATTCCTTGATAAATTTGTAGAGATAAGGTGCTTTGTTTGCAGAGCCATCAAATAATTTTTCCATTCTTTCTAAAGAATTGGTACTTAATATTTTACGTTGAAAATTATTTCGTCTGAATTTTTCGCCTAAAATGGTTTCATATAAAGACTGAAGATCTTTCATGGTAAATTTTTCGGGCAATAAATTGCTTGCGGCAACCTGAGTATCAATGTTTTTTCTTAAATACTGTAAACCTTCGGCAATAACCCTGTCGTGATCAAACGCCATTTGCGGAAGCTTATTTACCTCAAACCATGCGCAAGATTCGTTAAAAGCATCAGGAAAAGTATTTGCCATTGTAAAATCTATGAGACTGCAATATCCCACCGTGATAAATCTTTGCAAAATCCAGTGATCTTTTGGCACATCTAAACCTTTATTGTTAATTAAAGTTTTATGTACATTGTTTTCGGTTCTGTTGAGTCTTCCGAAAGTGTGAAACTGTTCTAAAAAAAGTCCCTTAAGATGCGTTCTTTCATACAAAACACGATCAGCTGCTTCTCTCAGATCTTCATCAATAAAAACAAAACCACCGGGAAGAGAATACAAATCCATGTCGTGATATTTTAACAATAAAACTTTCAGGATATTGTCGTGAAACCCGAAAATTGTACAATCGACGGATACATTTGGGATAAGGTCTTTTCTTTCAATAAGTTCCTTTAATGTCTCTATGTTTTTATTGTGATCAGTTTTCATGCAGTAAAAATAAAATTATTTTTTAAATTTTTTTAGCACTAAGTTTAAAATAAGAATATGCCAAAACGGAAACCATGATTACGGCTCCCAAAATATATAAAGAATAATAAGTAAGCATCTGATTTTTAAACAGTACTGAAATCGAAATTGAGTTTATCGAGCTGCTTATTGAAGATACACTTACTATTAAAGAAGTAAAAGCATTGATCTTATTTTTATCAATCTTTGCAATCATTTTTGAATTAATGACAGGATAGAGTGGCGCAAGAAACAAACCTATTACCGGAAAAAGAAATAGTAAAACTCTCGCATTTTCGCTAAAATAAAACTGAATACCAGAAATAAAAATCAACAAAATAGCAATCATCGTTACACAAACCATAAAATATCTCGACAACGGAAAACGCTGTATAATTTTTGAAGTAATCGCTCTTCCCGTATAAGAAAAAAGTGCAAGAAATGAGGATGCCTGAAGCGCAAAAAACGAATTAACCTTTAAATGATCTTTGTAAAATGCGGGAAGCCAGGAATTAAAGCTCTGCTCGATAAAAATAATAAAAAAACTTACTGCAAAAAAAAGAATGAAAGTTGTTTTGCCAAATCCTGAAATGTCCGGGAAAATTCTTGTGCTTTTATCTTGTGGCTCAGCAATTTTAATTTTGGTTAAAAGATAAACGGTAAAAAATGAAATAATTGAAATAGACATAAAACCAAATTTCCAGTATTCACCAAACTGGCTGGAAATTAACCATCCAAAACCTGTATTGACCGTAAAAATGCCAATCATAAAAGAAGCTTCCACACTGTTCATGGT
>NZ_JBFRGA010000271.1:0-2730 GCF_052115105.1 Chryseobacterium sp. 2TAF14 | reverse complement strand
AATAAAAGCAGCTCTGCTCTGCTCATTCTCCAACATATTGCGAAGAATCTTATTGGTCTTCAGCTGGCGTACAATTTTGTTGTACTGCTCCTGCTCCATGCTGAGCTGCTGAAGATAATCTGATTTCTGAACAAGATTTTTGGGAGTAAAGTCTGCAAGATTCTGAAAACGGAATTCTTCTTCTACCACATTTCCATCCTCAGTTTCGTGCTGTACAGCGACAGAAGGCTGAAAGTGTCTGAAAACATCATCTACGGTTTTTAATCCTGTAACAATTTCGGGAACGTAAGATTCGTCTGTTGTAAGCTGGCTTACGATAAGAGATTTGTTCTCCTGGATTTCCTGAATAGCTTCATTAGCGTCGACCTTGACTTCGTTTCCGCCAACACCATAATTAAACATTGCCATATTATTATTATTTTGAGATTGTTGATTTTGGTTTGGATTATCAAATTTTTGACCAATCCATTGTTTAAATTTATAAAAAAACTGGAACATAAAAAATTTTGTGAAGATTTTTATTAAAAATAAATCAATCCAGTGATGGTAATTGAATGATTATTAATATGTTTTGGTGTCACTAATCTATGAAAAACAAATAAAAAAACGCACCGGAATGATGCGTTTTAACAGTAAATTATTATATAAAAATTACCAGATTTTAATTCTCTCAGCCGGAGCTTTATACAATTTGTCTCCCGGTTTTATATCGAAAGCTTTTATAAAAGAATCCTGGTTTACCAAAGGCCCGAAAGCTCTGAAATATCCCGGAGAATGCGGATCTGTTTTTACTTGATTGATCATATACTGATCGGTAGATTTGGTTCTCCACACTGTTGCCCAGCTCATAAAAAACCTCTGATCCTGATTAAACCCGCTGATCAAACCCGGATTTCCTTTATCTTTTAAATACATCTGAAGCGCGTCATAAGCAACCGCTACTCCACCTAAATCTCCGATATTTTCACCGCTTGTAAATTTCCCGTTTACAAAACTTCCTTTTACGGGTTCGTAAGCATTGTATTGTGCAGCCAACTGAGCTACTTTTGCATCAAAATTCTTACGATCCTGGTCTGTCCACCAATTATTAAGATTTCCGTCACCGTCGAATCTTGAACCGCTGTCGTCAAATCCGTGAGAAATTTCGTGACCGATAACTGCTCCGATTCCACCAAAATTTACCGCAGCATCAGCTTTTGGATTGTAAAAAGGCGGCTGAAGAATTGCTGCAGGGAAAACAATTTCGTTATTTGAACCGCTGTAATATGCATTTACGGTTTGTGGAGACATTCCCCATTCTGTTTTATCAACAGGTTTTCCTACTTTTTCTAAACTTTTTTGATATTGCCAAGCCGAAACATTCTGTAAGTTTGAATATAAAGTTGCACCCTGCGCCGGAGATTCTACTTTTAATTTAGAATAATCTTTCCATTGATCAGGATATGCTATTTTCACAGTGAATTTAGACAGTTTTTCCTGAGCTTTTACTTTTGTTTCCGGAGACATCCAATCCATATCATTGATGTGCTTTTTGAAAGACTTCAACAGATAATCAATGTACATTTCCATCTGCTGCTTAGATGCCGGTGTAAAATATTTATCTACATACAATTTCCCGAAAGCTTCGCCCAAAACTCCGTTTACAAGCGCCAAACCTCTTTTATCCATCGCTCTCTGCTCTTTTTGCCCCTGAAGATATTTAGAGTAAAAATCGAAACGGATGTTGTCTAAATTATCTCCCAAATTGCTTGCATTACCATTAATAATATGATATTTAAGATAATCTTTCAGCAACGGAAGGTTTTTCTGATTGATAAACTGATCCATATTCTGGTAATATTTCAGTTCACCAACGATTACTTTATCTGTATTTACTCCTGCATCTTTCAGATATTTAGCCAGATTTACATTTTTTACCAAGCCGGAAAGTTCAGAAACATTTTTCGGGTTGTATCTTAAATTGGCATCTCTGTTTTGCTCTAAAGTCAGTAAATAATTTGCCAGCTGCTTTTCAAAATCAACCACATTTTTTGCAGCAGCATCAGAGTTTTTATATCCTAAAACGACAAATAATTTTGCAACATAATTTTGATATTCTGCTAAAGTTTTGGTATTGGCCTCGTTTACTTTTTGGTAATAATCTCTTCCCAAACCAAGATCGGGACCGCCAAGATAGACTGCATTCATTTTAGAATTTTTCATATCTGCGCCAACTCTCCAGCCGTAGAATGAGTTGTCACCTAACATTGTTGCTTCCAAAAGGTATTTCTGAAGATCGTTTACATTTTTAATGGCATCAATTTTAGCTAAATCAGATTTGATAGGAGCAATTCCTGCGGCATTTCTTTTTTCGACATCCATAAAAGATGCGTAAAGATTTTGAATTTTTTGTCCTTCAGTGCCATCTGCGTATTTTTCGTTTAAAATTGTTTTTAAAATCCCCAAAGAAGCATCATCTACGTTTTCTCTCAACGCATTGAAAGATCCCCAACTCGCTTTATCAGAAGGAATCTGCGTTTCTTTTACCCAGTTTCCGTTTACGTAACTGAAGAAATCATCCTGCGGACGAACGGTTTTATCCATATACGATAAATTAAGTCCGTTTTCTGGAAGAATTACCGATTCGGCGTTTTCGGCAACAACATTTACTGGAGCTTTTTCTGTTGTTTCGACAGGTTTTTTAGCAGTTCCGCAAGAATTTAAGAATACAATACCCGAAAATGCAAGTAC
>NZ_JBFRGA010000270.1:0-3769 GCF_052115105.1 Chryseobacterium sp. 2TAF14 | reverse complement strand
TATCTTCTCAGGATTTTACACCTTCAAAAATAACCGGAAAAGTGATTACTTTGGAACATAAGCCAAGCGAAAATTATTCTTTTGGCGGAGCTTTTACATTAGTTGATGCAATTGTTGGTAATGTAAAACAATTGGGTAAAACCTGGCTTGGTTTTCAGGGAAAAGATGTTGTAGCAACGATTGATTTAGGTGAAAAAACAAAATTTTCAGAGGTGTATTTTAATACCTTAGATAATAAAGGAAGCTGGATTCATCTGGCAAAATCTGCCGTGATTTCTATTTCTGATGATGGCAAAAATTTTAAAGCTATTAAAGAAATAGGCAAAGATGAAATTCTTTCAGCAAAAGGGAAAATACATTTGAAAGTGGGAAATCAGAATTCAAAATTCATTAAAATTAAAATCGAAAACGCAGGAATCATTCCTGCCGGAAATCCCGGTGCCGATTCTAAAGCATGGCTTTTCGTAGATGAAATCGGTGTAAACTAAACCCTAATTCCCAAATCCTAATACCTACTAAATGAGCTCACGAAGAAAATTTTTAAAATCTACAGGAATATTATCATCCGCATTATTATTAAATCCGTTAGATTTAATTGCTAAAGATTTACCGGAAAATAATAAGATAATAAGTAAACCGATCGTACTTTCCACCTGGAATTTTGGTTTAAAAGCCAACGAAGAAGCATGGAAGATTCTTAGCAAAGGAGGAAGAGCTTTGGATGCAGTTGAAAAAGGAGTTCGTTTGGTTGAAAATGATCCTGAAGAAAGAAGTGTTGGCTACGGAGGTCGACCCGACAGAGACGGAAGGGTTACGCTCGATGCCTGTATTATGGATGAAAACTACAATATTGGTTCGGTCGCCTGTCTGGAAAGTATTAAAAATCCGATTTCGGTAGCAAGAGCAGTGATGGAAAAAACACCTCACGTAATGTTGGTGGGAGACGGAGCTCTTCAGTTTGCCGTTTCTCAGGGTTTTAAAAAAGAAAATATTCTCACTGCAGAATCAGAAAAAGAGTGGAAAGAATGGCTGAAAGACAGTAAATATCAACCGATTGTCAATATAGAAAATCACGATACCATAGGAATGATTGCGCTCGATGCACAAGGGAATCTTTCGGGAGCGTGCACGACAAGCGGAATGGCTTTTAAAATGCACGGAAGAGTAGGAGATTCCCCAATTATTGGAGCAGGTTTATTTGTTGATAATGAAGTGGGTGCTGCAACTGCAACCGGTCATGGTGAAGAGGTAATAAGAACTGTCGGAACTCATTTGGTAGTTGAATTGATGAGGCAGGGAAGAAATCCTCAACAAGCCTGCAAAGAAGCCGTTGAAAGAATTGTAACCATCACTGAAAAGAGAAATAAAAACCTCAAAGACATTCAGGTTGGGTTTATTGCCATTAATAAAAAAGGTGAATACGGTTCTTATTGTGTTCAGGACGGATTCAATTTTGCGGTTTATGACCAAAAAGGAAACCGTCTTGAAAAACCGGAATTTGCTTTGAAATAAGTTATAGAAATTAGAATTAAATTAATTTTGATAAACCTCGAAACCCAAAACCCGAATCTCAAACCTCAAATCCATTTATGTTCTTAGAAATCGCCACATTTGATATCACTTCAGCCGAAATTGCTTTAAACTCTGTTGCCGACAGAATTGAATTTTGTGCAGACATCAATTCAGGAGGAATTACGCCCGACCTGGAAGAATTGAGATATTTAAAAAGTAAATATTTAAAACCGATTCATGTGATGATTCGCCCTGTAGGAGGAGGTTTTTTATATACCGATTCAGAATTCAGGCAAATGCAGAAAAGTATCGTTGAGTTTTCGAAAGCCAATGCAGACGGCTTTGTTTTCGGAATTTTAGATGAAGATCAGGAAATTGATGTCGAAAAAAATAAAATTTTAATCGATTTGGCGAATGGAAAGCCTTGCGTTTTTCACCGGGCAATTGACCGAACCAAAAATATTTTTGAATCAACCGAAAAGCTTATTCAATTAGGGTTCAAAGAAATTCTTACTTCCGGAGGAGAAAATTCTGCCATGGAAGGAAAAGAAAATTTAAAAAAACTTGTTGAAGATTATTCAGGCGACATCATAATTTTAATTGGAGGCGGTGTGCGCTCTAATAATATTTCTGAATTAAAAAAAATAACAAAAGGAAATTATTTCCATTCTTCGGCGGTTTTACCTTACGAAAGCTTTGCCAATGCTGAAGAAATTAAAAAGTTGAAGTTTAATGTTTAGGTTATTAACAATATACAGAAGTTTGTCATTCTGAATGAAACGAAGTGGAATGAAGAATCTATTATCATATTGAGATTCTTCCTTCGTCAGAATGACAAATTAAACGCTATAATTCCACCAGTAAATTAACTTATTGATGAACAAAACGATACTTCTTGCCTTATTTTTCATTCAAACATTCATCAGCGCCCAATTTTCAGAACGAAATTTATCCTCCGAAAAATGGCAGTTCAAAAACTCCAAAGATAAAAATTGGTTGACCGCCACGGTCCCGGGAACGGTTCATTTGGATTTGATAGATCATAAATTTATTTCGGATCCTTACAAAGATGAAAACGTTCAGAACCTGGAAAATTCCGGTGAAAAATGAGTTGAAAATTGGAAATAATACCTTACAAATTAAATTTAAATCTTCTGTAAATGTAGGAAAAGATTTAACAAAAAAAGTTCCGTTCACCATGCCGGAATCGCCTCGAAGCTTTGTGAGAAAAGCGCAGTATCAGTTCGGTTGGGATTGGGGACCAAGATTGGTTACAGCAGGAATTTGGAAGGATGTAAAATTGAATTTCTGGAATCAGGCAAAAATTGAAAATATAAAAATCGAACAGAAAGTTTTAACAAAACAAAGAGCTGATTTAAAAATTCACGCAGAAATTTTTACAGAAAATGAAGGGAAATATGTTTTTGGAACGGATAAAGAAAATCATGATATTATTTTAAAAAAAGGTTTAAATAAAATTTCAGTTCCGTTTAAAATTGAAAATCCGCATTTATGGCAACCGAACGGATGGGGAAAAGCGATGATTTATGTACTTAAGTTTTCATTAAAGAAAAATTCGGAAATCATTGATAATAAAGAAGAACGAATTGGACTAAGAACCGTAGAATTGATTCAGGAAAAAGACGAAAAAGGAAAATCCTTTTACTTTAAAGTCAATGGAAAACCGATGTATGCAAAGGGAACGAACTGGATTCCGTCTGACAGTTTTACACCGAGAATTACCAAAGAAAAATATAAAAAGCTCATCAAAGACTGTAAAGATGCGAATATGAACATGATTCGTGTCTGGGGCGGCGGAATTTATGAAGATGACGAATTTTACAAAGCCTGCGACGAAAACGGAATTCTGGTTTGGCAGGATTTTATGTTTGCCGGAAGTTTTTATCCGTCTGATGAGGATTTTTTGAATAATGTAAAAGAAGAAGTCAAAGATCAGGTTAACCGACTTCAAAATCACCCGTCGATCGCTTTGTGGTGCGGAAATAACGAAATTGATGAAGCGATTGTCAATTGGGGTTACCAAAAACAGTTCAAATATTCAAAAGAAGATTCTCTGCAGGTCTGGAAAGATTACAAAAAGGTTTTCCATGAGGTAATCCCGAATGCTTTAAAAGAAAATTTAACTTCCGAAAAAAATATTTATTGGCCAACTTCGCCATCGATTGGTTGGGGTCACAAAGAAAGTTTAACTGAAGGTGATTCTCATTATTGGGGCGTTTGGTGGGGCGAACAACCG
>NZ_JBFRGA010000269.1:0-2779 GCF_052115105.1 Chryseobacterium sp. 2TAF14 | reverse complement strand
CACATTGATAAGGTCTTAAAATTGAAGAAATTACAATAAGGTTTGCCTGCGTTCCTCCGGAAACAAAATAAATTTCAGCAGCCTGATTTTCAATTTTAGCTTTAATTAAATCTTTTGCTTTTTTAGAATAATCATCTTCACCATAACCTGCCTGCTGATCGAGATTATTTCGAAGAAGTGATTCTAAAATCTGAGGATGACATCCTTCGGAATAATCATTTTTAAAAGAAAATTTCATAGTGCAAAATTAAAAAAACTTGAATCAACAAAAGAGATTTTTTAAAAATATTGTAAAGCAATAAAATCTCAATCTAAAGGAAAAACAAAACACCATAGTAAAATTAATTACTATAGTGTAAAAACACAAAATAATGAACAAACGTCATATTTTTTCTTTTCCTTAATTAATATATTTATTAAATTAAGTTTGCAGAGCTACTCAGTATAAAATTATCGTTTTTATAAGTTGAATAGCTTTTATTTTTTTTAATGAACTACTTTTAATAGATCACCTGTTCTGTAAAGTGCGCCCGAAGAAAGACCTGCAGCTATAGCTGTAGCATTGTCTGCAAATTCTTTTGTTCCTTCAATGATCGCAGGTGTAAGATCCGACGACTGTTTTACCACATGAAGCTGTGCTGCCGGATTTTCGGTTCCTATACCCACTTTTCCCTGAAAGTAATTTTTGGTATCTTCTCCGGCAGAATAAAAGTTATATGCATTTGCAGGAGTGTCACCTGTAAAACGGTAGCGCTCGATATAAATTCCGTAGGATTTACTGATGTTTACATTGGTTCCTGCAGCCTGATTTGTCTGGATATACATTCCCATCAAGCGATTAAAATTATAAGTTCCGGAACCTCCATTCACAGTATTAAAATTGGTATAAGATCTTAGTCCTGCTGCATAAGCATCTGTAATGAGATTGCTATTTTGAGAGTTAGTTACATTTAATACTCCTCCATTTTGCATTTCAGGTTCTATAGCACCACTTACACCGTACATTCTGTCAATATTAATGGTTCCTGCTCCTTGTGGACGGTTTGTAGCCATAGCTCCCCAAGCTTGTAAAGTATTATTTGTTTGCCCAGCTTCTGCTTTTGTTACCAGAAGGCCGCTCAGCGCTCGTGTTTCTACAAAATTTCCGGTTCCGCTTACAGCAGCAGCAGTTACCCTTGCTGAAACTCCATAGTTATAAGAATTGAAAAGCTCTCCTCCTACTGCGTTTACAGACAAATTACTTTCCAGACCATGTATAAAACTATAATTACCATTATTTTTTGCACCTTGATAATTATAATTAATATAAGTACCATATCCGTTTTTTACTCCGGCAGATAAGTCTTTTACCACATTTTTTATCCCATAGTTTTGTATGTTGGAGCTTCCAGTAGATGTAGAATTATCTGTAACAGTGTTATCAAAACCGATGTTATTTTCACCTTTGCTTAGAAAAATGTTCTTAATTCCTCCTGAATAACTGGAAGTTCCGGGTGTATAATCTTTTTTTACATAAAGGCTAAAATCTGTATTCGTTTCTGGTTTAACACCAATTCCCACTTTTCCCATCTGATAAATATTCTGGGTATTGAGTGTTGCATCGCTGTTGGTGGTAATTTCATACCACGGTTCAGGAGCATCCATTTTTTGCCAGATGTTATTAGGTGCATCATAGTAATAATATCCTACAGACGTTACATTTTTTGTTTTGGTTGTAGTGTCGGCTAAATTTAAAGCTTGGGTTACATATATCAAGGTTGCATTCTGATCGGCTGTATATAATGCATCTTTGCTTTTCAGCTCTGTTCCGGTAAGTCTTGGTGCAATAATTCCGTCTGCTTTTGTAATATCGGAGGGCTTGCTCATTACATCTAATGTGGCTTTAGGAGTCTCTGTATCAATTCCTACTTGGCTGTAAGCAAAACTGTATATAAGGATTCCGCTTATTAAAATTATTTTCTTTTTCATTTGGTTTACATTTAATGTTTGAATTTGTGTCATGTTTTGGGGAACAATTTTAAGTTAAAACTTAAAAAACGGCAGAAATAAAATTTCTTCCAATAAATTTTTAATCATCATAGTTTTCAGAATCGTAATCGTTCTATTAAAAGCCGGCTAAATAGATGCGAAATTAAAGAAGTACCGATCTACTCAATACATGAATAATTTGGTTAAAAACTTCAATAAAATTCTAAGAAACTTAAAGTAAAAATTATACACGAATAAGTAAATTTCGCATATAGTACGGAACATTATTTTTCATCATTGTTCATTTGTTGTTTTATAATTTACTAATTGGCATTTGCATTTTTACCGAGACAAAGATAGGCCGGCAAATACAAAAAAAACAACAGTTTATATATCGTGATTCAGGAATTAGAACACACTTTAAAACTCAAAACATTAAAAATTAAATACTTACAAAAATACAATTTAAACTTCGTTTTTCAGGTTTGAAATAAATTCAGAAGGAGAAATCCCGGTTTCTTTAGTAAAAACTTTAGTAAAATGACTGTGCGTTGCAAAGCCGCAAAGTTCTGATAAGTGATTAATTTTATATTTAAGATGCTGCGGATTGTTTTGCAAATATTCAATAACATATTTTATTTTCAATCCGTTGATATATCATTGAAATTTTTTCCGCGATGCTCTTTCAGTATATAATTAAAGTATTTAGAATTGGTATCTAAAATTACGATCAGTTTTTTTAAAGTAAAGCTGCTTTCTATAAAAGCTGTTCCCTGTTCAAACTCTTCGAGTTTTTTCAAAAGCTCTTTTT
>NZ_JBFRGA010000268.1:0-2847 GCF_052115105.1 Chryseobacterium sp. 2TAF14 | reverse complement strand
CTGTTTTATTTGCTCAAACGGAGTACGGTTGCTGATGAAAGCAGTTGCATTTGCAAGATCCAGATAAAGTTTATACTTATCTTCATACTGTTTATCATAATCTGAAAAAGCCTGATAAAGATTTGTAAACCCAGATCTTCTATTGAGGTTTTCTGAAATTTTCAGGAAATAATTATAAATATCTGAATCATTTTTTGCAATCAGATTTTTATTTTCGGCTATATCTTTATCAATTTCCGGGATGAGTTTCCTGGCTTCGGATGCTTTGTATTTTCTTCCGTCGTAGTCGAATGTTTTTAAAACAAACTCTTTATTGGCAATGGCTTCTATCGTTTTTTTATCATTTTCCAAAGCGATCAATGTGTAGACAAGCTCTACTTTTTCGTTGTCATAAAGGTTTTCAAACTCAATGTTTTCTGCCAAAACATTTTCTTTAGCTTCAGGATCCGGATTTTTGTTGTCGTAATAACTATTAAAAATTTTATCGAAAGAATCGTTTTGATACTGTGTTTCAAATTCAGTTTTAAAGGTTTCAAATTCTAAATCTGTTCTCCCATGCTTGTATTTTACATTCGAAAATAGTTTGGCAGTGAGTTTTTCTTCGGTTTTTTCAAAATCTTTAAACAGATCTTTGGCAGGACGGTTATCAGCTTCTTTTACGATATTCAGCTGTCTGAGTTTTGCAATGCGGTCTTCGGTGGAAGGATGTGATGCCCACTGATTTTCTATATTTAATTTAGATTTATTAAACAAACCGGATTCTGCAAGTTTTACATACGGAAGATTGTATTTCGTTTCAAGTTCGCTCTGCTCTGCAAGAAAACTCATGACGAAAAACTGCTCTTTGTAAATATTTTTGCTCGACTGATTTTTTGAAATTCTTGTTTCATAAAAGCTGATCACATTATTGTAAGAATTACTGGCAAGCTCTAATCTCAAAAGCGATTCTTCCAGAGAAACTGAACCCGAAATATGGGCAGCAACTTCATCTGCATGAAATTCCATTTCTCGGGAAAGAGCCATGTGACGGATGTTTACGTAAGAATACATTTTGGCAAGAACCCATTGTATTTTTGAAGTAAAAAATAAAGCAAGCGACGCGAAAATTGAAAAATAACCGCTGAAACTTGCAAACTTCTCTATAGAATTGCGGTAAGAAGCATCATCATTCACCAAATTAAAAATAATCTGATTTACGTTATATACATAGCTCCCAACTTTCATCGAGCGTTGCGAGAAATGTCCGAACTCGTGGGATAAAATTGCCTTAAGCTCCTGTTTAGTGGTTGAATTAATAAGCCCTAATCCAATCGTAAGATTTTTCTGAATCGGGAAAAACATACTCCAAAAGCTGGAATCGTAGAAAACACTTGCATTCACATCATAAGACAAATAAACTTTTTTCGGAAAGTTGGTTTCTGCTTCTTTCACGATTTCGTCGATCATTTTAAAAAGTTCAGGCTCGTCTGATCTTTTGATTTCCGTAAGATAACTTCTGTCGTTGATATGTTTTTTAAACAAAAATTTAATGATAAAAAAGAATACAAAAATTCCTGTTCCTGCCAAACCTACACCCACCATAAGGGTAAAAAACATCGGTTTTGCAACAATGAGCCATATTCCGCCGCCAATACATGCCAAAGCTAAAGCAATGGTGAAAAGAAATATAAGAATATAAACGAAAATGAAGATAGCGATAGAAGAGATCGCAGCTTTGGTCTTATTTTTAAAATCCTGTGAAATCTGTATTTGCATGAGTGTTTTTTTTACAATAATACATACATTGGCTTAAAAGAGCAAATCCTTTTTATGTGAATTTAATTAATAATTTCTGCGTCCGGATTTTCACGAAGCTTTGCAATTCTTTCTCGCCAGTTTTGAAGTTCTTGGTCTGTTAACCTGATCCAATCTGTGACTTCACCCACAATTTTTAAAGATTCTGTGCTTCGATAAGATCGGGTGGGGTTTCCCGGAAATTTTTTGTCGGTTACGTTCGGGTCGTTTTCAAATGTTCCGACTGGTTCTACGATATAAATTTTTTCACGACCATCACCTTTTGCCAATGCTGCAGCCAATCCGGCGCCGTTTTGCAGTGCGGTAAAATAGATGTGATTCATAATGATTTCGGGATAATAATTTGATTCAAATCCTGCATTGAGCAAATCGCCAATCTGTAAATCTGCTTTTGTACCGTGATAAAACGGACCGTTGTCGAGAATTTTTTCGTCTTTTTTGTTTTCCATTGCGAAGTTTTTTGAGGTTGGAAGAACCTGTAAACTTAAGAAATTGTTTTGAAATGAGAAAACCGCTGTTGGAATTGATTGGTTTTTATTTTTTAAGTAAATAAGATGATGCTATCTTGGAGAAGCTGGGTTTGAAAACAGAAAAATATTAATTTACATTGCAAGAATATAAAATAATGTTGCAGGAATATTACTTTAGGTCACAAGAATATTGTTTTATGACATAAGAATATTACTCTAAGTTGCTATAATATAAAATTGTATCGTGCCAATATAAAATAATATTGCAAAAACATTACTTTAGATCATAAGAATATTGTTTTGCAAAGGAAGAATATTAATTTACATTGCTATAATATAAAATTACATTTCAAAAAGATAAAATCACATTGAAAGAATGTTGAGTATTTCTGTTCTTCTGTTCTTTTACTTTATTAGATAATATAGATTATAATCCGTGCTTTAATTTATAATAGTCACAGATTACAAATCTGCGACAGCGAGTCGGATAAAATTGCCACTAATGTTTCAGGGTTTTGCAATGGTGGGGCAATCGAAGCACAAATCTTCAATTTTGTACAAAAGTTGAACCGAAGAATAACTG
>NZ_JBFRGA010000267.1:0-4223 GCF_052115105.1 Chryseobacterium sp. 2TAF14 | reverse complement strand
ATATAAATTAGGCTGCGTAAATCTTGGTTCATCTCCTTCGTTATGACCATATTTTCTATATCCTAATAAATCGATATAAACATCTTTACCAAATTTAGCTCTGAAATCAGCAGCAAAATGAATCGCATGAACCACCGCTTCTGCATCATCTGCATTTACGTGCATCACAGGAGATTCTGTTACTTTTGCAATATCTGTACAGTATGTTGAAGACCTTGCATCTAAATAATTGGTTGTAAAAGAAACCTGGTTATTGACAACGATATGTACTGTTCCTCCCGTTTTGTAACCTTCCAAAGTCATCATCTGAGCCACTTCGTATGCAATACCTTGTCCTGCAATCGCACCGTCACCGTGAATGATGATTGGTAAAACTTTAGAATAATCTTTATATTTATCATCTACTTTTGCACGGCAAATACCTTCTACCAAAGCAGCAACAGTTTCTAAGTGAGACGGGTTCGGAGTCAGATTGATGGCAACCTCTTCACCTGATGCAGTTTTTATTTTTTTAGATGAACCTAAGTGATATTTTACGTCACCGGAGAATACATCTTCTTCAAATTCTTTTCCTTCAAATTCTGAGAAAATCTGCTTGTAAGATTTACCGAAAATATTGGTCAATACATTTAACCTTCCTCTGTGAGCCATCCCTAAAACAACCTCATCTACACCAAGCTGAGAAGATCTCGAAATCAACTGATCTAAAGCAGGAATCAACGTTTCACCTCCTTCAAGAGAGAATCTTTTCTGACCCACAAATTTTGTATGAAGATAATTTTCAAATGCTACAGCCTGATTTAACTTCAGTAAAATTTCAGTTTTTTCATTGGCATTAAGAATCGGATGATTTTCGTTTACCTGAAGCCATTGTTTAATGAAATCTTTCTCCTGAACGTTGTTGATGTGCATATATTCCACACCGATAGAATCACAGTAAATGTTTTCTAAATGCGTGATCAATTCCTGTAAAGTTGCAGGACCTTTCATTCCTGTTTCAACGGCACAGTTGAATTTTGTATTTAAATCTGACTTGTCAAGACCAAAATTTTCAATGTCTAAAGTCGGAGAATGATGTCTTCTATCACGTACAGGATTTGTTTTTGTGAAAAGATGACCTCTCGTTCTGTACGCCTCAATAAGATTTACCACCTTAAATTCCTTTTTGATGTGCTCCGGAACTTCACCGTTTGAAGCAGCCTGAGAAATTTGCTGAACTGCAGGTGCAGAATTTCCCAAATTCTTCACATACTGAATGTCTTCTTCGTCAGAATAGTTCTCTAATGCAAAATCAAAGCCTTGAAAAAAGGCTTTCCATGATGGTTCTAAAGAGTCAGGAAATTTTAAGTATTGTTGGTATAAATCCTCAATTAACTGAGAATGAGCTGCGTTTAGGAATGAAAATCTGTCCATTATTACAGTTTATCTATTATTAAATTTTGTTTAACGTATTAATCTTCAAATTTAATAAAAAAAACCGAGTTGGGATATCCTCAAAACCTTAAAAAAAATATAAAACCGATAATTGGGAAAAAATCATCTGTAAACGGAAAGTGAAAGCTTGAGATTAACATCCTGACCTTCCACAGGAGGTTCTATAAAAGTCTGATAAACATCACCATAGCGCATTGTATCTTTCTTCGCTTTTTGGATAAGCTGCTGAATCGCTTTTATTCTCGCCGGATAAGAACCTTTGAAATACATCACATAATTTTCTGTAGGATTCACCGATCTGAAACTGAAATTATTATCTGTAATTCCTATTTTTTTTGATAACGGAATCCCGAA
Source organism: Chryseobacterium sp. 2TAF14 (assembly GCF_052115105.1). Classification (NCBI taxonomy): domain Bacteria; kingdom Pseudomonadati; phylum Bacteroidota; class Flavobacteriia; order Flavobacteriales; family Weeksellaceae; genus Chryseobacterium; species Chryseobacterium sp. 2TAF14. Next base: position 2,435 of record NZ_JBFRGA010000267.1, on the reverse strand, counting down.
AAAATAAGATACTTCTTTATCTTTAAAATTATCGGCATCGGTAATCAGAACAGGGTATCCTATTTCATCATTTTTTTTGCCTAAATCCATCGTCACAAAATTATTTATTTTGTTATAATTCATCACGATATTTCTGTACAAAGCGTCTTTTTTGTTGGAAGTACTTACATTCACTCCCAAAATCATTTTTTCTTCTTCTTTTTCTACCATCACGCTGTCATATTTTATGGCAGCCAGGAGATTATCTTTTTCTACTTTATTGCCTAAAACATTTTTAAGATTAAGCATGCTTTTATCAATATTCTCAGCAAATTTATCCTCTGTCCAGAAGTTTTGAGCCCTCGACAAAACCGATAATTTCGGCGTATGAACGTACCATGTAATCTTTGTTTTTTCGGCAGAAACAGCCTTAAATTTCACGTCGATTAAAGTAGGATTCTCGTCTTTATCTTCGAAAAGCTGATACCTTAATGTCTTGTTTGGATTTTCGTAACGGATGAACATTTCGCCACCGTCGTCACTTTTAGGATCATTGTAGCTGATTGCACTTCCCTTCCCTTCATACGGTGTATAATAATCGATCGTAATGGTATTTGAGCTGGAAAAAAAATTGTTCCACCGGGTAAAATTCTGCAGATTATTAAACTGATTAAAAACCTTTTCTAAAGGATAATCTACCTCTTTTTCAATGGTAAACTCTTTACTTTCATCTACAAAATAATACATGGAAGCCGCATAAGCTCCCACCAGCAAAACTATAATAACCGCTATGATTTTGAAAAAACGCATCGCACAAAAGTAACATCTATCCTATATGTGTTCCCGGAAGAAGTACCGCACCTTTTTTCACAACTACAATTCCGTCTTGTACGGAGTGAGTTCCGTAATCGCCGTCCTGAAGATGTTTTCCACCGATGATTCTTACATTATCTCCAACGTAACAGTTTTTATCTAAAATTGCCTTTTCAATGTAGCAGTATTTCCCGATTCCCATATTAGGTAAACCTTTCCGGTCATTATTGACAATATCTGTAGTATTTTGATAAAAATCTGATCCCATGATGTATGAATTTACAATGGTGCTTCCTTTATCAATTCTTGTACGGTTTCCGATCACAGAATTTTCGATTTTATCTGCCATAATGATGCATCCGTCTCCGAAAACTGCTTTGCTTACGTAAGAGCCATTCACCTTAGATGGCGGAAGCATTCTTGCACGCGTAAAAATTGGCGCCGATGAGAAAAGATTAAACTGCGGGAAATCGTGACAAAGATCTAAGTTTGCTTCGTAGAAAGACTCAATGGTTCCGATATCCGTCCAATATCCTTCATACTGATAACTAARCGTTGTATATTTTCCGATAGAATTTGGGATAATATCTTTACCGAAATCGTCTCCTGCTCCTTCATCAAACATTTTCTTTAAAATCGTTTTAGAAAAAATATAAATTCCCATTGAAGCCAAAAACTCTTTTCCTTTCATTTTATTTTCGTCAGAAACCTCAGATTCAAGACCATTAAGCTCATCAAAACCAGGCTTTTCAACGAAAGAAGTGATATTGCCGTCATCATCAGATTTTAAAATTCCAAAGCCAGTCGCATCTTTTGCATTTACAGGAATTGTCGCAATTGTAACATCTCCTCCATTATCAATATGGAAATCGAGCATTTCGTTAAAATCCATCTGATAAAGCTGATCCCCCGAAAGAATAAGAATATATTCATAATCGTACTTCTCAAGATGCTTCATTGATTGACGAACCGCATCTGCAGTACCCTGAAACCAGCTGTCGCTGTCAACATTCTGCTCTGCTGCCAAAATATCTACAAAACCCTGACTAAAAATATCAAAATGATAAGAATTTTTGATATGCGAGTTAAGAGAAGCTGAATTAAACTGAGTAAGAACCAGAATTTTATTCAATCCTGAATTAAGGCAATTCGAGATCGGAATATCTACCAATCTGTATTTCCCGGCAATTGGTACTGCAGGTTTAGACCTTGTATATGTTAATGGAAAAAGTCTTGTTCCTCTGCCTCCCCCCAAAACAATCGAAATGACGTTGTGCTTCATAAATATCTGCGTTTTTATTTTATTTTTATAGTTCGTAATTTAATATCAACTTCTGTTGTAAAACATATTTTTTCATGATTTTTATAATCAAATATATCTACATTGTATTTGTCTGAATTTCCAATCTTTTTTACATTTTTGTTAATTCCATCAATTGGAATATTACACTTTTCTAATTGTTTTCTAAACGATTCATTAGAAATCATCACATCCATTACATCAACTTGTTTCATCTGAAAATCTTCAAACTCTTGATTGTATTTAACTTTCCAATCCTTACCAAATCTTTTTTCTAAAGCAAGTTTAGTTTTATCATTCTCAGTTTTTATGCTATCTAGTAATTCATCTGTAACAACACAAC
>NZ_JBFRGA010000266.1:0-2858 GCF_052115105.1 Chryseobacterium sp. 2TAF14 | reverse complement strand
ATCTAAATAAATACTTTTTTCCGATGCATTTTCTTTGATATGTTTCCAAATTTTAATTCTTAATTCCGGAGTATTGAGATAAGGAATTCTGTTTCTCGTCGAAAAAACGATATGAATATAAATTTTAATAAATGACATTTGTGTTGTTTTGCCAAAAATATAAATTTCTTTTTTAAGTTTTGGCTAAARCCAATTAGATTGTATTGTAATTAGAAAACGGGCTAAAGCCCGTTCCTATTGATAAAAATAATGTATTTTCACAACTTCGGCAAATATCTTTCTTCAATTACATTCAGATGATGAAGATTGTGACCAACAATCAATTTTCCTATAGTTTCCACAGAAATTTGGTTTCCATTGGCTGTTCCGATATTATTTAAAACAGAAGGATTAAAAGTTTCCATCAGAATTTGAGACGATTTTCTCACTAGTTGATATTCTTCCACCAAAGAATTTAAACTTCTTTCGTTTGCAAAAGAGTTTTGAGCATACAATTCTTCATCAAAACCGGGCAGATTCTTTTCTTCACCTCTTGCAATCGCCAGAATCCTGTATTGAAAAACCCTTTCGGTGTCTGATAAGTGAAGAAGCACTTCTTTCAGCGTCCATTTTCCTTCTGCATAAGCAAAATGCGATTGCTCTTCAGAAATTTTTGAATAAATATCTATAGTTTTTTCAGCAGAATTTTTCAGCTCTTCCAGCCAGTTTTCAGATGGAATCAGGTCTAAATATCTTTGAATGTATTTTTGAAAATCCGTCATAATTTTTAAAATTTAACAATATAGCAGTCTAACAATGCAACAATCATTGGTAAACTGTTAAATTGATACATTGTTATATTAAATTTTGTTTGTCCATTCGTAGAAATTCACCTCATCGTAAATTTCAAATCCGCAACTTGGGTAGAGCCGGTTTCCAATTTCATTGGATTTTCCTGTTTCAAGAAGAACTCCTGCTGCATCAGTAGATTTTGCCAATTCTTTTGATGCTTCAATTAACTGCTTTGAAAAACCTTTTCCGAAAATTTTCATTTACAAAAAGATCGTTTAGCAGCCAATAACGTTTCATTCTTGTTGACGAAAATAATGGTTACAGCTGAACAAAACCAACTAATTTCCCTTCATTTTCAGCAACAAAAATTTCAGAATCTTTGTTTTCAATTCTCTCAGTTAAAAACTTTTCAGCAGCAGGAATATCGGAATCTTTATGGTAAAAAATCCTGTATTGGTCGAATAATTCAGATAATTGCTTTAAGTCTTTAATTTCGGCTTTTCTTGTCATTTTTTATTGAAATTAAAAAAACTTTGTCAAAGATTTAAACTTTGACAAAGTGAGTTTACAAATGATGGTCGTAGCTCAGAACGCGTTTCATTTTCCAGTTTTTGTTTTCCAGAATCCATAAAATGGTAAATTTTGCACGGCTTCCTTTGTTCCATTTTCCCTGATACAATTCGGCAAAATCATGCTCTCCTTCCTGTATGAAAGCGTACAGAACATTATTATTGTATAAAGGGTAAACCTTCATGCTACCCGGAACCAATTCGCGTTTTATTTTATTGGGTCCGCCGCAAATATTATTTTTAATAGATGCCGTGAAAGCTGTCTTTCCTGAAGTAATTCCGCCTTTGTCGTGGTAAAATTCAAGGTCGTCACTCACGATAGAATCATAATGAGAAAGATCACATTTATTAAATCCGATATCGAATATCAAACTGTCTAATTTTTTTGCCGTTTTATACAATTCGTCGGTATTTTTTACTTGAGAATATACAACCTGACTAAAAATTAATAGCAATATAATCTGAATCTTTCTCATTATGTTTTATTTTATTTACGCTTTGTCATTCTGACGAAGGAAGAATCTGTTTTTAAATATATAGATTCTTCACTCCACTTTGTTGCGTTCTGAATGACAAAGCGTCAATTATTAAATTAAATTAAGAAAAAGCTCTTTCCAAGTCTGCGATCAGATCTTCCGCATCTTCGATTCCTACACTTAAACGAACCAAATCGTCAGTAATTCCCAATTCCGCACGTTTTTCAGCAGGAATTGAAGCGTGAGTCATCAAAGCAGGGTGATTTGCCAAAGATTCTACTCCACCCAAAGATTCAGCCAGTGTGAAAACTCTTACTTTTTCAAGAAACTTAATGGCATCTTCTTTTTTACCAGATTTAAAAGTAAAAGAAACCATTCCTCCGAAATCCTTCATCTGAGATTTTGCCAATTCATATTGCGGGTGAGATTCTAAACCCGGATAAATTACTTCAGCCACTGAAGGATGGGTTTCAAGGTATTTTGCAACTGCCATTCCGTTTTCAGAATGTCTCTGAACTCTTAATGCCAAAGTTTTAATTCCTCTCAACACCAAATAAGAATCGTGAGGTCCTAAAATTCCACCGCTCGCAAACTGAATGAAGTGAAGTTTTTCTCCCAATTCAGCATCTTTTGCTACCAACGCTCCCGCAATAACATCAGAGTGACCCCCTAAATATTTTGTAGCAGAATGCATTACAATGTCTGCTCCCAAATCGATGGGTCTTTGAAGATAAGGTGTTGCAAAAGTATTATCAACTGCAACCAGAATATCTTTTCCTTTTGCAATTTCTACAACTGCTTTGATATCCACCAATTTCATTAACGGATTGGTCGGAGTTTCTACCCAGATCAGTTTCGTTTTATCTGTGATTACGTCTGCAATTTTAGAAACATCATCAAAATTCACGAAGGTAAATTTCAACTGATATTTTTCGAAAAGTCTGGTAAACATTCTGTACGTTCCACCGTATAAATCATCAACTGCAATGACCTCATCACCCGGATTTAATAATTTTAAAACACAGTCGATTGCTGCCAAACC
>NZ_JBFRGA010000265.1:0-3721 GCF_052115105.1 Chryseobacterium sp. 2TAF14 | reverse complement strand
GAAGCGCATCGCTCATATAATCCGAAAGGAAATTATCTTGCAAACCTTATTAATTCTGATAAAAATGCAATCAAAATTGCACTTACCGGAACACCTTTATTGAAGGAAGTAGCAAAAGATTATGATTCAAAACTACTTTTTGGAAATTATATCCATAAATATTACTACAATATGTCTATTGCTGATGGATATACGCTCAGATTGATAAGAGAGCAAATAGAGGGCAACTTTAAAATGCAAATGCAGAATGTCATTGATGAGATTAAAGTTTTGCGAGGTGATATTTCGGCAAAAGACATCTACAAAAATACAAAGTTTGCAGAGCCACTGTTAGATTATATCTGTAATGATTTAATAAAATTCCGTAAAGATCAGCAAGATGCTACTCTGGGAGGGATGGTAGTTTGTGATTCCGCAGACCAGGCAAAAGAATTATTTCGTTTGTTTCAGGAGAAATATGGCGAACAAGAAACAGATGCAAGTATATTGATGGTTGCGGAACCAAAAGCAAAATATGGCTTAAAAGAAGAACCAAAACTTACTGCTTCTTTAATTTTACATGATGAAAATGACAAACAGGTTCGAAAAGAACTTATAAAGGCGTATAAAAAAGGGCACGTCGATATTTTGTTTGTCTATAATATGCTGTTGACAGGTTTTGATGCTAAGCGATTGAAAAAATTATATTTAGCGAGAGTTATTCAGGATCATAATTTATTACAAACACTCACAAGAGTTAATCGTCCTTATAAAAAGTATCAGTACGGATATGTTGTAGATTTTGCTGATATTTCAAAGGCATTTGATCGTACCAATAAACTCTATTTTGATGAGTTGCAAGAGCAGTTAGGTGATGAAATGGAAATGTACTCTCATCTATTTAAATCCGAAGAAGAGATTAAGCAAGAGATTGAAGAAATAAAAGATACTTTATTTCACTATGACACTCAAAATAAAGAATTATTTTCTCAACAAATTGCCGAATTAAACGATAAAAAAGAGCTTTTAAGACTAGTTAAAGCTTTACGGACAGCAAAGGAATTAAAAAATTTAATTGCCTTAAATGGTTATGATGCTTTAAAAGGTTTAACAGATTTTGAACTTCTCAATCGTCTATTAATTGAAACACAGAATCGACTTGACAATCTCAACCTTATAGAAAGCATYGGAAACGAAGAAGCGAACCGAAATCTATTAAATGAAGCTTTAGAGGATATAATTTTTCAATTCGTTAAAGTTAATGAAAGTGAATTGGTACTTGCTGATGAATTTAAAAACATTCTACGAAAAGCCAGAGAATCTCTGCAAACTAATTTTGATCAGCTAGATCCTGAATTTGTAAGTCTTAGAGCTGAATTAGAAAGAATTTTTAAGAAAAAAAATCTTAGTGAGGTAACTCAGGAAGATATGGTAGAAAATATGCATCTTCTTCAGAAAATCTATGATCAAGCCAAAGAACTGAATAGAAAAAATGCCTTGCTAAAAGCTAAATATGATAATGACGATAAGTACGCTAGAATTCACAAACGCTTATCAGAAAAAGGAGCTTTAAACGCAAAAGAATCTCAACTTCACCGAGCATTGATGCAGGTAAAAATACAAGTTGATGAAACTATTACTAATCAAGAAGAAATGGTGAAAAATGAAGCGTATTTCAAAAGATATCTTTTAAAACTTGTTGTGGATGAATTTAAAAAGAAAGAAAATATAAATATTGACTTTTCAACGACAGAAAAAATAAATCAATTAATTTCGCAGGAATATTTACAACAATATCAATATAGATAATGACTCAAGATATAAACTTTATAACCAAAACAAAATCTTTAATAGATAATCTTAAAAGTGTATGTGCCAATTATGGGCTTGGAAATGACGGAAATGAATTTAAAATTATCACACAAATATTTCTATACAAGTTTCTTAATGATAAGTTTCGCTTTGCGGTAAAAGAAGAGCAGCCCCAACTGGCGGAAGCTGAGAATTTTTCTAAAGCTCTTCGTGAGATGAGTGATGACGAATATCAATTTTTACTGGCAAGCTTGGATCCGAATATTCCAAGATTACATCCGGAACATTTAATTTCCCATTTGTTTGCAATTCAAAATGACAGTGATTTTGGAAAAACATTTGATGATACTTTAAGACAAATTTCGATTGAAAATGCTGATGTTTTCTCTGTAAAATCATTTAGTGGTGCAAAAGATACTTTGTTTGATGAGCTTACTCAGTTTATCTCTGATGCTTCTCAACGTGATGCTTTTGCAAAGGCATTGATTAATAAATTATTTGAATTTTCATTTGAAGAAATGTTTGTTCAGAAATATGATTTCTTTGCAACTATTTTTGAATATCTGATTAAAGATTATAACACTGACAGTGGTGGTAAATATGCAGAGTATTATACACCACACGCTGTTGCTCGTATTATGGCACAAATTCTTGTGCCGGATGAAGTAAAAGGTATTAAATGCTATGATCCGAGTGCAGGATCGGGAACTTTATTAATGAGTTTAGCTCATCAGATTGGCGAAAAGAACTGTACCATTTATTCAGAAGATTATGCACTCTTTAAGCGAAAAAGGTCAGGCTGCAATTGTTGTTCCCACAGGTTTCATTACTGCCCAAAGTGGGATTGAAAAGAAAATTCGTGAAAGGTTAATCAGTAATGGTTGGCTTCGTGGTGTAGTAAGTATGCCAAGTAATATTTTTGCGAGTACAGGAACAAATGTATCTGTTTTGTTTTTTGATAAAAGAGCAGATAGCGAGCATATTATTTTAATGGATGCTTCCAAGTTGGGAAAAACAGTAAAAGAAGGTAAAAATCAACGTACTGTTTTAACTCCCGAAGAAGAAACTAGAATTGTAGACACCTTTAATCAAAAACAAGCTGTTGAAGATTTGTCTGTTGTTGTAACGAAAGAAGAAATTGCAGAAAAGAATTATTCTTTCTCTGCTGGTCAATATTTTGAAGTTAAAATAGAATATGTAGACATTACACCAGAAGAGTTTGCGGAGAAAATGCAAGATTTTGAAACCAATTTACAAAGTCTTTTTGCTGAAGGAAATGCTTTGGATGTTAAAATTCAGGAACAGCTTAAAAGTTTGAAGTATGAATAAGATAAAATTAAAAGATGTAGCTGAAATTACGATGGGGCAATCTCCAGAATCTAAATTTGTTTCTACACAAAAGATTGGTCTACCTTTATTGAATGGTCCAGCTGAATTTTCAGAAAGACATCCAAATCCTGTTCAATATACCAGTTCAAGTAAAAGACTTGCCGAACCTAAGGATATACTATTTTGTGTCCGAGGAAGTACGACTGGTAGAATCAATGTTGCAGACCAAAAATATTCAATTGGACGGGGATTAGCATCAATCAGACATAAAAAACATAGTTCATTAAATACTTATGTCAAGGCAATACTTCAATTTAACCTAAAAAAGTTATTAGGCGGAACGCTTGGTTCAGTTTTTCCTAATCTTACAAAAGAAAATCTCTTTGAATTAGAATTTTTTGGACATGACTTAAAAACCCAAGAGAAAATTTCCTCCATTCTTTCTACTTTAGATAATAAAATTTCGATTAATAATCAAATAAATGATAATTTAGAGCGTATGGCTAAAACGCTGTACGACTATTGGTTTGTACAGTTTGATTTTCCAGACGAAAACGGAAAGCCCTATAAATCAAGCGGTGGCAAGATGATTTGGAATGAA
>NZ_JBFRGA010000264.1:0-2863 GCF_052115105.1 Chryseobacterium sp. 2TAF14 | reverse complement strand
TCTTAAGCTCATAAGAGAGCCTCTTTCAAATCCTCAAAAACAACTGTTAAAAAGAATATTCGATATCGGCTTCTCTTTTTTTGTAATGGTGTTTTTACTATCGTGGTTAATTCCTATTGTCGCGTTGATCGTAAAATTAGAAAGTAACGAATCCGTGTTTTTTCTGCAAAAAAGATCCGGGCTTAATAACGAGCCTTTCGACTGCATTAAATTCAGAAGTATGAAAAGCAATCGAAATGCCGATATTCAGACTGCAAAAAAGAATGATGCAAGAGTAACCAAATTCGGAGCTTTTATACGAAAAACAAGTATTGATGAATTACCTCAGTTCATAAACGTATTTCTTGGCGATATGTCGATTGTTGGTCCTAGACCTCATATGTTGTCTCAAACAGAAGTGTATTCGAAGATTACTAAAAAATACATGACAAGACATATTGTAAAACCCGGTATTACAGGTTGGGCACAAGTGATGGGAGCTAGAGGTGAGATATTTTCTCATAAAGACATGGAAAAAAGAATCGAAAAAGATGTTTGGTATATTCAGAACTGGTCTTTCTTTTTAGATATGAAAATTATTTTTTTAACGCTTTACAACATCATAAAAGGCGATGAGCAAGCTTATTAATTTAAATCAAACTTATTGTTTATAATAAATCTAAATAGAGAACCGAATCTTTCGGTTCTTTTTTTATGCGTAAATTTGCACCCACAAAAATTACTGATTACTAATTACTTATTATTCAATATAAAATGCGCACAAAATCTGTAGGTAAAAAGAAGATAAACATCGTTACGTTAGGTTGTTCCAAAAACGTTTACGATTCGGAAGTATTGATGAGCCAGCTGAAAGCCAACGGAAAAGAAGTTGTGCACGAAGATAAAGGGGATATCGTAGTAATCAATACTTGTGGATTCATCGACAATGCAAAAGAAGAATCGATCAATACAATTCTTGATTTCGTTGAGGCAAAAAACAGAGGCGAAGTTGAAAAAGTTTTCGTTACAGGATGTCTTTCTGAAAGATATAAGCCGGATCTGATTAAAGAAATTCCTGATGTTGACCAATATTTCGGGACGAGAGATCTTCCGATTTTATTAAAGCATTTAGGAGCAGATTATAAACATGAATTGGTTGGCGAAAGATTAACAACCACACCAAAGCATTATGCTTACCTTAAAATCTCTGAAGGTTGCGACAGACCTTGCGCATTTTGTGCGATTCCTTTAATGAGAGGCGGTCACGTTTCTACGCCGATTGAAAAATTGGTGAAAGAAGCTCAGAAACTGGCAAAAGTAGGAGTAAAAGAATTGATTCTTATTGCTCAGGATTTAACGTATTACGGTTTAGATATATATAAGAAGAGAGCTTTAGGCGAACTTTTAAAGGAGTTGGTAAAAGTAGAAGGTATCGAATGGATCCGTCTTCATTACGCTTTCCCAAGCGGTTTTCCGGAAGATGTTTTGGATATCATCCGTGAAGAACCGAAAGTTTGTAATTATATAGATATTCCGCTTCAGCATATCAATTCAGATTTGTTGAAATCAATGAAACGTGGAACAACTCACGAAAAAACCAATGCTTTATTAGATAAATTCAGAGAAAAAGTCCCGGATATGGCAATCAGAACGACCTTAATTGTCGGTTATCCGGGAGAAACTGAAGAAAGATTCCTGGAATTGAAAGAATGGGTAAGAACTCAGAAATTCGACAGATTGGGATGCTTCACGTATTCTCATGAAGAAAATACCGGTGCTTATGTTTTGGAAGACGATATTCCGCAGGAAGTAAAAGAAGCGAGAGTAGAAGAGATCATGGAACTGCAGTCACAAATTTCTTGGGATAAAAATCAGTCAAGAATAGGAGAGGTCTATAAATGTATCTTCGACAGAAAAGAAGGAAACTATTTTGTTGGCCGTACAGAATACGATTCTCCGGATGTAGACAATACCGTTTTGGTTTCTGCCGAAAACACCTACATTTCAATTGGAGATTTTGCCAATGTAAAAATTACTTCAGCCGAAGAATTTGATTTGTACGGAGAACTTGTTTAAGCAAAAAGATAAAAGAAAGCCAATGATTTTTTCATTGGTTTTTTTATTTACGTTAAAATTCGCTTTGCTTTTTAGTTAAATTTTTCGAAAAGATACTGTCCAAATTCTTTTCCCGCAGAAAATATTCCGATAAAAAGCACCGCCAAAACTAGAATAAGCAGGATTTTGTTGTTTTTTAATTTTTCCATAGCATTTTATGATTTATCAATAAGTAGAATGTTTTTTTAATTAGTTACAACGATTTTTACAAGTTTTAAAATTTATTTAAACTATTGATTTTCAATTATTTAAATATTTGTAAAATACCGAATTATGTATCGATTAGTTAATTATATTAACATTTGAGTCTTTTTTTTAACGTTTTTTAACAGCACAACTTAAAATCCCTATTTATAGGAAGTTGCAAGATTTTTTAAGTTTTATTTAAGTTTTACTTAACGTTTGTTAACATTTGAAATAGGTAGCTAAAAAGTTTCCGTATACTTTTGCCTCGTCAAACAAGTAAAAGTTCAAAATGATGAAAAGATTCATTCTCGTAATCATAATGATGATTTCAACCTTTAGTGTTTATTCTTTTTCGAATAACGCTACAGATGCGAAGAAAACAAGTTATGCATCGTACTACCACGATAAATTTAACGGTAGAAAAACTGCAAGCGGTGAGATTTTTGATAATTCAAAACTTACTGCAGCACACAGAACGCTTCCTTTTGGTACTGAAATTAAAGTAACCAATCTGAACAATGGAAAAGAGGTGATTGTAACGATTAATGATAGAGGGCCTTTCCATTCATCAAGAGCTTTAGAT
>NZ_JBFRGA010000263.1:0-2889 GCF_052115105.1 Chryseobacterium sp. 2TAF14 | reverse complement strand
TCGTTAAATCCACCAACAAATTACACCGGACCTTCATCAACTTCAACAACTGAAGTTCAGGGTAAAAAATACAAACCTATTGTTACTTTAATTGCCCAGAATTTAGGGGTTGCAGATGCGAGAACAGTAGGAGATGCTTCGATAAGTCCTAATCCAGCATCAGATTTTGTAACAATTAAAACAAAATTGACCATTAGTTCAGTTGATATATTGGATGCAAACGGACGAAACGTTATCAGTAATCTTTCGCTGAATAACGATAAAATTGATATAAGGAATCTTTCTTCCGGGGTTTATTTATTAAAAATTAACTATAAAGAAGGTCTTTCTACAACCAAAAAAATTATTAAAAAATAATTGAAAAAGTATCGGCGGGCCAAAGGCCCGCCGATACTGAAAAAAAAGATGATTTGATTTTCGGCGACAGAAGGTCGCCGAAAATCTTCTATTATAGTATTTGAATTGGTTTCTTAAACTCATCAATCGCCACAAAAGTAAAATCTCCCACAATGGCTCTTTCTCTTTCATAAGAATACATTTGTTCGGTATAGATTTCCACATTTACTTTCATACTTGTTGTTCCAACGTGTGAAACTTTTCCTATCAATTCCACGATCGTTCCTGCAGGAATAGGTTTTTTAAAATCAATTTTATCGCTGCTTACTGTTACTACACGTTTTCTTGCAAATCTTGTGGCGGTAATAAAGGCAACTTCATCCATCAGTTGCATGGCTGTTCCACCGAAAAGCGTATCGTAATGATTGGTTGTATTGGGAAAAACGGCTTTAAAAATTCGGGTTTCCGATGATTGAATTCTTTCTTCTGTAGTCATATTTCATTATTAAATTAAAGCGAATGAAATTATATTGAAACCAACAGAATTATTCAGGAACAAAAATTCCTGAATAAAATATGAGATCAATAAACTTCAGATCGCGAAAGTTTTTGTCTGAAGAAAAAGGCAGGTCTCCTGACTTGTAACATCTTTATTCCTTCCCATGCTTTTGCACAGTGGTTTTTATAAAGACTTCGGTTACTTACAGTTGCGCGACAGCTCGTGATTTTCACACGATTCCCTTTTAATCTGTAGTTAAACAGAACCAGTTTCCTGAAAAGTATCAGCATAAAGCATTCGCCAAAATGCTAAAGACTTTCCGGCTGCAAAAGTAAGAATAATAAAAGAATATTTGTAAAGAATTATTCGGGGTTGCTGTAAACAATCTGGCTGATCGCTCTTCCTTCCTTAATCGTCCAAAAAGTAGTGTACCTGTTTTCTCCCGAACCATTGATCATATAAAGGAAAATATAGTCATCATCAATTGAGGTAACGCCCATGTTTTCAAAATCCATCGTCGGGTTAAACATGTTTTTAATGGCTTCCCTTACGAAAACGGAACCTCTTCCCGGTTGCTGTACACGGATTGATTTTATTTCTTTTAAATCTTCAGGAAGTTCTTTTCCGAGTCCCCAGGTTTTTTGTTTGTCTATTTTAATGATATTCCCTTCTGCATCTTTCTCCTGCTTTTTAAATTTTGCGCTTGAAGGATAAATATCAATTACCACTTTCGTTCGTTGGGCAGTTGGTATTTTCTGATTATTATTGTCGGTAAAAGTAATCGATCTCCCGTTTTTAGATAATACCGGAGTAAACTTTGGAAGCTGATCGATAAATGCAATACGCTCTTTATTTACCATTCCTTCTTTATTTAGGCTGTCGTATCTTACAAACGGTTTTAGAAGCTCTTCTTTTTCGGGATATTTTATCCATATCCATTCAGTTTCTCCGGGAGCGGGTTTTACATAAACAAAAACGTCTCCTTTTTTCATCCTGATCTTGTCGACAATCTTACGGTAATCTTCTTTGTGTACACGCACCATTGCGTAACCTTCCTCGGCTTTTACAACACCAAAAGGAACTTTATTCTGAGCGTTAACCAGAGTAAAAGAAAAAATACTTAAAACCGATAAATAGATTGCTTTGCGGATCAAATTCATTTTTTGAAAAATATTTATAGCTCAAAGATATAAATTAAATAATTGTAGGCAGATAATTAAACCTTTTCAATTCTGTTAAATCTTTGATTGACTTTAAATGCCCGTCAGAAAGAAGAAAAATAGTATCCGAAATCTCTAAAACATCATGATATTGATGATCAGAAATTATAAATCCTTTAGTTACGCTTTGCTGTTTAATAATTGTTTTTATTTCGGTCACAATTTTCGGCGAAAGACTGTGGAAAGGCTCATCCAGTAAAATAAATTCGGCTTTAGAATAAATAATTAATAACGTTTCTACAATTCTGAGTTCTCCACCCGAAAGTGTATTTGAAGCCTCATTTAAAAAAGGTTTAATTAATTCTAAATCGGAAATTTTTTTGATATTCTCTTTATCACAAAACAGATCTATGAGATTTTTGATCTTTATATTCTTCGGTAACAAAAAATGTTGCGGTAAATAGGCGATCCTGTTTTTTCTGTCAAACTGATTCTTTAAAATCGTATCATTAAATTTTATGTATTGTGTAGAACCTTTAATTGTTCCGAAAATTATTTGAAACAATGTAGATTTTCTGGAGCCGTTTCTGCCTAAAATTCCGCAAACAGTACCGGTTTCACAGATTAAATAAACGTCTTTCAAAATATCTTTTTTACCAAAAGATTTTGTGATGCTGTCGATGTGAAGTTTGCTCATAGAATAGCGGAAATAAGTTTTAAAATAACACTAAAAGAAACCGTGACAATCCAAAGTGATATTCTGGAAAATCCAAAATTAGCATAGAAAAGATATTCATTTTTTAATCTTAATTCATAAATAAAATAATGCATCAACGGAAAAATAAAAAGAAAAGAAAAGCAGAAAGTGTTAAAATTTATTCCTGCAGGAAACGA
>NZ_JBFRGA010000262.1:0-2903 GCF_052115105.1 Chryseobacterium sp. 2TAF14 | reverse complement strand
GTATATATACAGAGATACCTATAAAAAACAGTTAAAATTCAGAATAAAATTAGCCCTCCCCCCTTCTGTTTTGGCGGTTTCGTTTTCAGATTTGAAACTCGTTTTTGTTGGAGCTTGATCTTGTGCGCTTGTGTGCTGTTCTGCTGGTTTCGTTTTCCTGACGAAAACAAAACTGAATCTAAAGTAACATACTATAAAATTACTGTGCAATAGCATAAAAAAAAATTATATCTGTCACAGAAGCACTTCTATTTCTATACACGTAGTAATAACCCCAATATAGTAATACAATATATATATTAAAATTCCTACAATCAAGATAAACCAGCTGTAAGACACACAACATCTACATCTATATAGATATTATGATATATGAAACCTCGAAACAAAGTAGTATATTAATTAAGTATTTACAATATTCTAACAATCCTATATTATTAATGAGCAACAAGCAGTTCACCAAAGGCAACATTAGAAATCAAGATGAATTAAAATAAGAATTTTATCTTTACATTATTAAAATACACTGAAGAAATAAAACCTAAATGATAAATAGAATTATACTTATTGGTAATGGCTTTGATTTAGCGCATGGAATGAAAACAACCTACAAAGATTTCATTAAAGACTATTGGGATAACCAATTTAAAAATTATCATTTGTGTAACGAAACTCTATACTCTTGCGATGRATTTGAAATTGCTACCTCACACAAAAAAGGAATTTTAGCATCAACCGAATTCCATGCTAAAGTTCAATTCGAAAATATTTCTATCAAAAATTCGCTTTTATTAGAGTTATCAAAAGATTATTTTGATGCTAATTGGGTAGATATTGAGGGGGCATTTTACAAAAAACTTCTTGATTGTACGAAATCTAATGACAGCAATCTAATCAAGCAACTAAATAAAGATTTTAATGCCATTAGAATTCTTCTTGAAAATTACTTAACTAAAGTGGTTGAATCTAGAAAGACAATTGATGACGAGATTCACAAAATAATTTCCTATAATATTAATAACCCCCTAAACTTTAATGAAATCTCAGAAGATGGTATAAAGAAACTTTCTGATCAAATTTGGGCAAGAATAAAAAATTATGATGATTTTCGCAATAATGTTATTGATCCAACTGATTTCTATAAGTTCGAGAAAGACATAATGGATGAAAACTATGAAATTTGTCGCTCAGACATACCCTATTTACTTCAAAGCAGATCAACAAAAGAGAATATACACAAAACACTTGTAACTTTTAATTATACCAATACAGAAGAGTTTTATTCTAATGATGAACAAGAAGACGACTTTATTCACATTCATGGAGAAATAAATAAAATTGACAATCCAATTATTTTTGGATATGGAGATGAGATAGATGATAACTATCCCGAGATAGAAAAATTACAAAATAACGATTACTTACACAACATAAAATCAATAAACTATTCATTAACTGAAAATTATAAGAACCTATTACGAACAATAAACTCAGATTATTACCAGCTTTACATTATGGGGCATTCTTGTGGAAATACAGATCGAACACTTTTAAATACCATTTTTGAACATGACAACTGTCTTTCAATCAAAGTATTTTATCATCAATATGCTGATGGAGATAATTTTTTAGACATTTACAAAAACATTTCAAGGAACTTTAATGATAAACGCAAGCTAAGAGATAGGGTTGTGAATAAACAACTTTGTTCACCTCTAATCCCTTACAAAAGCAGATAAGTAATATTCCGATTTTATATTAGTTGGAAAACCCACAATGTAAAATGATCCAAAATTAGTTAAAGACATACTTGAAAAGTTTAAAACCTGTGGAAAAATCGCAATCACTTAATTCATCTATTTTTTTAGTAAGAAGATGAAAAACTTGAGTGTGTATATTTTTTTTACCAGCGATTTTATAATAGCTTTTTTTTCTGTTATTGAAAGTATTAGCACTCATATTATTAATTGTATTTCTCCAATATTCAGTATGATGAAAACTTTTAGCTTTTCTATTTCGTTCATCAAAGACAAGGACATCATCCCAACTTTTAAGTAGAATTTTCGAAAATATTTTATACATGGCAGGCTGTAAAAGATCTTGAAGCGTATTACAATTTTTTGTTTTTAAAAATTTTGATTCACTAGTTTTCCATTCAAATCTGAAAATACCATCAGTTGCAATATTCGGATATTGTGCACTTTTATTATATCCCTTCAATTCAAAATACTTACTTCCAGCATAAAAAACATGCTTCAATCGATGATGTCTTATAAATTCATTTTTTCTAAAAAAGCGTAATGCTTGAAGAAAATTGTTTATGTTAACATCTCCGCTAAGTTTTAAATTCACGCCAAATTCTAAAGCAATAATTATACAGCATATTGGGGGCAAACCAAATTCATTACAAAATGATTTTATGATATCCATACATTGATCAACAGAAAAATCATTTGCATTATGCAATCCATCATTCATGTACTTATGAAGACTGCCTTCAATCTCCAACCGATTCTCAAGAAATGTGAAGTACAAGTTTTTGTACTTCATTACTTTCCTAATTTTCAGCTCCCCAGTATTTGGCACTAAATATTCAATATCTCTTACGAATTCTAGTTTAGAATTTTTTTTAGTCTTACTGATTAATTCTGAACCTAAGACAGCCCATTTTATATAATCGACCATAACTATATTATTATCAATGTATTGATTTGTAAATTTTTTGATAGCAAAAGGGACTTTTTAAGTCCCTTT
Organism: Chryseobacterium sp. 2TAF14; assembly: GCF_052115105.1. Classification (NCBI taxonomy): domain Bacteria; kingdom Pseudomonadati; phylum Bacteroidota; class Flavobacteriia; order Flavobacteriales; family Weeksellaceae; genus Chryseobacterium; species Chryseobacterium sp. 2TAF14. Next base: position 149 of record NZ_JBFRGA010000262.1, on the reverse strand, counting down.
ATCAAAAGCTTTAAAATGCAACAACTACGATTTAACATCGACTATCATTGCATTTTCAATATCATCCATCCTATAATAGACCCTAGCCCCAAGCTTTCTACCAATAAGTATTCCCCGATCCCTCCACTCATGTACAGTCGGCTTTGTAA
>NZ_JBFRGA010000261.1:0-2911 GCF_052115105.1 Chryseobacterium sp. 2TAF14 | reverse complement strand
ATTCAGGTTCTCAAATTGGTGGAAGGGGAGATTATAATAATATCAGAAATGAATTCAAACAAAGCAATAATATTTCACAAGCTTTAGTTGGAACCGTTTCAGGTTTGCAAATAACACCAAATTCAGGAATTCCAGGCTCTTCTAACCCAATTATTATAAGAGGATTGAGCAGTTTAAATACAACTAATCAGCCTTTATATGTTATCAATGGTGTTATTCAGAGTGATGCAGAGTTTCGGAAATTAAATCCGAATACCATTGAAAGTGTTTCTATTTTAAAAGACGCTTCGGCAACAGCAATCTACGGAAACAGAGCTTCAAATGGCGTTATTGTTGTTAAAACCAAAAAGCTTTCACGAAAAGAAAGAAAAGCTTTTGAAAAATTGCAGAAAGTTCAGGACAGTATTAATTTATCGAAACAAATTCAGAAGCAGAATAATGAAGAATATGATGCATTCGTAGAAAACCCTTTTGAATTGACAAAAAATCAATCGGTTTCTACCTTTTCGATTGATGTAGATAAAGCGGCTTATTCCAACATCCGAAGAATGATTAATAATGGTGAAACTGTAAATAAAAATGCGGTAAGAATCGAGGAAATGATTAATTATTTTAAATATGATTATCCGCAGCCGAAAAATGATCAGCCGTTTTCAATCAATACAGAATACAACGATTCACCATGGAATAACAAGCATAAATTGCTGAAAATAGGTTTGCAGGGAAAAGAAATCCCGGTGAGCAAACTTCCGAATTCAAACTTTGTTTTCCTGATCGATGTTTCAGGTTCTATGGAAAGTGCGAATAAATTACCATTGTTAAAATCATCTTTTAAAGTCCTTTTAGACCAACTGAGACCGACCGATAGAGTGGGAATTGTTGTGTATGCAGGAAGCGCAGGAATGGTTTTACCGCCGACCTCAGCCAAAGAAAAAGTAAAAATTATTGAAGCTTTGGATAAGCTTCAGGCTGGAGGAAGTACTGCAGGAGGTGAAGGAATTGAATTGGCTTACAAACTCGCACAGGAAAATTTCATAAAAAACGGAAACAACCGTGTTATTATCGCAACTGACGGAGATTTTAATGTTGGAGCTTCTTCAACGGGAGATTTGCAGACTTTGGTGGAAGAAAAAAGAAAATCAGGCGTTTTTCTTACGTGTTTAGGCTTCGGAATGGGGAATTTTAAAGATAACCGCATGGAAACTTTAGCCAACAAAGGCAACGGAAATTATGCTTATATCGACAACCTTCAGGAAGCTAACAAGTTTTTGGGGAAAGAGTTTGCCGGAAATATGTATGCCATTGCTAAAGATGTGAAAATTCAGATTGAGTTTAACCCAAAATATGTAAAATCGTATCGCTTAATAGGTTACGAAAATCGTAAATTGAAAAATGAAGATTTTACAAATGATAAAATTGATGCGGGAGAATTAGGAAGCGGTCACACCGTAACGGCTTTGTACGAAATCATTCCTAGCAATGTAAATTCTGAATTTTTACCTAAAGAAAATGATTTAAAATATACTAAAAGCACAAGTGATGAAAATTTTAATGATGAATTGGCTACCGTAAAATTCAGGTATAAAAAACCTGATGGAGATACGAGTTCGGAAATTATTCACGTGGTAAAAAATACAGAATCTTCGTTTTCATCGGCGAGTCCGGATTTTAAATTTGCTTCGTCTGTAGCTTGGTTTGGTTTGGTTTTGAGAAATTCTGATTTAATTAAAAATAAAGATTTAAAGGAGATTGAAAATCTTGCCAAAAAAGGAAGAGGAAAAGATGATGAAGGCTACAGAGCAGAGTTTGTGAGATTGATTGAAACATACAGGTCGACACAGAAATAGCATTTCAAAAAAGAAATTTCTTCGGAGATTTCTTTTTTTTCTCTATTTTTAGAAATATTATTGAAGATGAAAAAAGTTTATTTGATATTGTCTGCATTTGCAGTGCAGTTTGCCTTTGCACAGAACTCTCAGCGTTATTATTCGGGAACTTTTCTCAATGAAAAGAAAAAACCTCAGAATTTTCTTAAAATTTTTAATAAAAACAGCGGAGTTTATGAATTAACTGATGAAAAAGGATACGCCATTATCGCTGCAAAAGAATACGATACCTTAGTTTGGAACAACGGTAAAAATACTGAAGTAGTTGGAGGCGTTTATGAGCTTAAATATCTTTTAGAAAGAAGAATATCAAAAAAAAATGTTGAAAATATACACTCTAAAGATTACGAAAGTCTTCTGGAAAAGCCGGAAAATGATGAATTCAGCATAGAAAATTCTTATGATTCTTTACGGAAAAATTCAGACCGTCATTTTTCTGCTGTCAGAAAGCTTAAGCTGAAGTCAGATTCTTTATATAAAATTAAAAGCCAACCCGGAAAATATCTAGTTTTCAACGGAAGTTTCAGTACTTCTTTAGATGTAAAAAACAGAAACAGAATTCCTCAGACTCAAAGCAGGTATGTTCAGGGAAGATCTGAAAACGGTTTTCCCGTTTGGAAAGGACCGGATTCCGGTGAAATGTTTAGTTTCGGACCCGATATTTCTACTTTAGGCTTCAACGGGCAAGCTTATGATTACGATGTCAATGGGCAGTTGGTGGGTTTGCCAGATGCGGTTTCTCCGGCAAAAGCTTACAATAACAATCTTTTTAAAACAACTGTGGGTTACAGCAATCAGTTGAATGTAAATGCACTTATTAAAAGTGGTGGCTACAACGAAGATGCGCGGCTTTCTTTAAGCATTGGACAGCGAAAAGATCAAATGTATTTTATTGATCAATATGATATTGCAAATTCTTTTAAAGCTAAATTTAGCACTGAAATTTTAAAATTTAAATTGAATGCGGGCTTTAATTATGAAGAAAACAAAGCGACGAATACAAACAGAATCGGACTTTTCAACAG
>NZ_JBFRGA010000260.1:0-4185 GCF_052115105.1 Chryseobacterium sp. 2TAF14 | reverse complement strand
ATTCTATCCTACATTACAGCAAGAAATCGGGCAGCTTTCAGCGCAAAATAATTTTGCAGGAGTAATTCAGGCAACGGTTAATCATCTGAAAAACCTGCTGCAGCAATCAAAGATCAATATTGTAAACCATAACATCAAAATGATGGACTGGCTTTACCGAAATGGAACCCAAAACGTAAAACAGATTATTGAAAATCTTTTTGTAAGATCTTTCAGAAGCTTTAAAAAACAAACCGACATCCACCAATGGAATATTCTGTACCAATACATGCCGGTAAGTTTCCAGAAAATCTACGTAAAACAATCTAAGATGGACGAAATCTTATTCAAAAGACACTAAATCATATCATATATATCACGAAAAATCCCGGGGCAATTAATGCTTCGGGATTTTATTTTTCTGAAGATAAAGTTGATTAATATTTACTTTTAAAAATATCAATCAACTTTTAAAAAATTATTTTTAAGGATTCTGCTCATATCCCGCAACCTGAATCTGCGATAAAGGAATCTGGTACAAATAATCGTTGGTGGTAATTGTAAAATTATAATTGAGACTTGCTGCAGCCTGATTGATAACAGTTACAGCCGTATTCCAACGCACAAGATCATGCCAGTAAACCCCTTCACCTGCAAACTCTACCCTTCTTTCTTTACGAAGCGCTGTGGTAAAATCACTTGCAGAAATAGAAGTGGAAATCGCTGTAAGACCTGCTCTCTGACGGATTCTGTTTAAATAAGGAACTGCTGCAGCCGTATTTCCCTGAATGTTTAAAACCTCAGCATACATCAGAAGCACATCAGCATATCGTATAATCGGGAAATTGATCGGCCAGTCGTAACGATTAGTTAAAACAACTCCTTTTTCACGGAATTTTACAAAAAATTTAGCCTGATCGGTTTGTCCGTTTTGTGCGATGAAGCTGGTTTTAATAGTTAAAGGAAGTCTTAAATCTCCCGGCTCGTACGTGTCAATCAACGATTGCGAAACGCCTAATTCTGCAGAACTGAACAAACTGCCTTGTGGATTGTAGAATGGATCGGCTACCCCAAAAGTAGGAGAAACATAGCTTGGCAAATAAGAACCTTGCGATAAACCGCCACTGATGTGCTGAATTTCAAAAAGATGGAATTTATTGTCATTTGCACTTTTAAATAAATCTGCATAATTAGCAGCAAATGTGACAAACTGACCTTCACCCTGAATAACGGCAAATAAATGGTCTTTTGCTTTTGCAACATAAGCCCCGTTATTCAGCGGATAACCGGAACCGGTAAGATAAATTCTTCCTAACATGGCATGAGCCGCCGATTTTGTTATCCTGCCTTTATTTGCATTATCGTGAACATTTTTTAAACCACCTATTGAAGCTTCAATTTCTGAAGTAACGAAATTATAAAGCGTTGCCAAATCTGTTCTTTGAATTGTGGCAGCTTCTTCCGGACTTACAGGATGATCGATCAAAGGAACTTTGCCAAAACTACGCATCAGCTCAAAATAAGCATACGCTCTTAAAAAACGGGCTTCGGAGCGGTATTGTTCTTTTGTTGCAGGATCTGTAAACGGTACTGCATCAATTCTTGACAAAAGCGTATTCGCATAAGAAATCTGCTGATAAGCATCTTCCCAAAGAATTTCCATTTCTTCTGTAGAAGAAGTGTCCTGAAAACGATTGATCGCATAATAATCTCTGTTTCCGTTTTGTGATATGGCATTGAAATTATTTGAACGGACTTCTGATGCCAATAAATAAAAATTAACATCATACCCTCCCCTCGACGAAGAATTTATCATTGCCGAATAAACACCAGACAACGCCTGCTGAATCTGCAACTCTGTGGTATAAAAAGAATTTTGCGTGATATTGTTTTCCGGCTCTAGCATTAAATCGTCTTCGCAGCTTAGCATTCCCAACATCATCGTTCCGCACACCAATGCTTTTGTGAGAGATTTCATATTGAGTTTTAAAACAGGTGTATTTATTTTATTGATTTTCATTTTTTTTAAAAATTTAGAAGTTAAAGTTTAAACCCATCATATATATTTTTGCGTTAGGATAGGCTCCGTAATCGGTACCGTCTGATTGTACAGATTCCGGGTTGTAACCGCCGTAATAATGATCTTTTCTCCAGACATTTTCCAAGCTGACATAAATTCTCAGGTTAGAAATTTTTAATTTTTTAACCAATTCCTCTTCAAAATTGTATCCCAGCGTTACGTTTTTCAACTGAATATAAGTCGCATCATACAACCATCTTGTATCTAAAAGACTTCCTGTTGTACCATCTAATCTTGGTGTTTTACCATCTCCGGGATTTTCATCAGAACGCCAACGGTTTGCCCAGTTTCCCATTACATTGGTTGTAGTTCCCATTCCGGTACGGTCAATTGCACGACCCAGCAAAGCATAGCTATAACCTCCTTTCTGACCCTGAAAAAACACAGAAAGATCAAACCCTTTAAAAGAAAATGTATTGGTGAAACCCCAATAATAATCAGGAGTAGGACTTCCTACAATATGACGGTCATTTTCATCAATTTTTCCGTCACCGTTAAAATCTCTGTATTTAACGTCACCCGCAATCGCACCATTTGTTTTGGCAACAGCCGCATTGTTGATGTCTGCTGTAGACAAAACCCCAATCGCTTCATATAAATAAAATGAATTGAGCTCTTCTCCCACTTTAATAATATTGGTACTGCTGCTGAAACCTGTATAAATAGGCGCATTATCACTACCTAATTGCAAAACTTTATTGTTATTGAATGCAATATTTGCATTGTAGCCTGTTGTGTAAGGAATCGGCTGCTGCAGAAGAAGATCATTGGTTTTTTTGATGTAATAATCTGCTGTAAAATCAATCCTATTGAATAAGCCTAATTCAAAACCAAAATCTGAAGACTGTGTTTTTTCCCAGGTTAAATTAGGATTGGGAATCGTATTGGGTATCAAACCGTTTGATAAACCTCCGCCAAATGAATAGTTCCCTCCGGCAAGTGTACCAAAAGCCCGGTAATCTCCGATGTTATCGTTTCCGTTTTCTCCCCAGCTGTATCTAAGCTTTAAGTTGCTTAACCAGGATTTATCTTTGAAAAATTCTTCTTCATCTATTTTCCATGCACCACCAAATGCTGCGAAAGTTCCATAAAGATTATTCCATCCAAATCTGGACGAACCGTCTCTACGAATACTTGCAAATAGCATATATTTTTTTTGATAATCGTAATTTACACGGCCAAATAATGAGATCAGCATTCGTTCCGAAGCCGTATATTCTGAGTTTAAAACTGATGCAGACTGAGTGAAATTAAATGTTCTTAAATCATCATTAGCAAAACCTTTGTTACGATTATACTGTGAAGTCGTTCTGTAATTTTCTGCACTATAACCCGCAAGAGCAGCAATGCTGTGACTTCCGAAAGTCTTTTTATAATTCAATAAAGCTTCTCCTAAATATCGGTTATAATTTACCGTTCTTCTGCTCGCAATACTTACCTGCCCCGGAATATTGGTCACCAGGTTGAAAGTTGGGATATAACCGGTATTGATGTTGAAATTATTAGTAGCGCCTCCTGAAATTTTAAAATTCAGACCCGGTAAAATATCGTACGACATATACAAAGTAGACAATAACCTGAATTCATTGGTATCATTGGTTGTGTTTTCTAAAGTTCCGATCGGACTTACCGTAGAACCTGCCCATCTGTATCTAATGTTTTTCCAGAAATTGGTATAAAGTCCGGCTGATAATTCTGCTACAGGAACCATCGAAAGCATTTTGTGCGCTTCATTGTCTTTTCCGTCAACGGCAGCTCCGTAACTTTGAGAATAACTTGGGCGTAAGGTGATTCCGGCTTTCCATTTATCAGAAATATTTACATCAACCACCGCACTTAAATTGAATCTATTGAAACCAGTATTAAGAGCCATACCTTCCTGATCAAAATACGCTGCGGAAATTGCATATTTTACATTCTGACTTCCTCCTCTTACCGATAACTGGTAATTCTGAATAGCTGCAGGACGATAAAATGCATCCTGCCAATCGATATAAGCAACCTGATTGGTTCCCCATCTCGGATCGACCATGTAGGTGATATTCGCCAGGTTATAATCGGTAGTATTTGCAAGATTAAAATAATTTGCACGCACCGCGTAGCATAATTTGCACGCACCGCGTAGC
>NZ_JBFRGA010000259.1:0-2944 GCF_052115105.1 Chryseobacterium sp. 2TAF14 | reverse complement strand
CTATCAACATAGATGAGTTTATTGCCGTGAAAGGAATAAAAGCGATCGGAAACCAGTTTACGAAATTTAAAGTTAAAAATATCAACATCACCATTCCTGAACCTGAAGAAGAGGAGCCGGAAGTCTACGAAGAACCGGATTTTATACCTTCGGGAGATGATGAAGGCGGAACAATCGGGGATCTGTTTGATGGTGGTGAAAATGAAAATTAGAAAATATGAGTATCATTATTATAATTATTGCGATTACGGCAATTATAAGTTTTATTGCATTTAATAATCAGCAAATATTTGAAAAATATAAATTTAATGTTGGAGCAATTCAGCACAGAAAAGAATATGTAAGAATACTTTCTGCCGGATTTCTGCACGCAGATATCATGCATTTATTGTTTAATATGATGACATTGTATTTCTTCGGTCCTGTAATTTTACAAGGATTTGGAAATGTAGGATTTCTTATCATCTATTTCGGTTCTATTCTTTTGGGAAATATTTTTCATTATTTATTTACCAAAAACAGCCATGGTATTCTGCAATCGGAGCGAGTGGTGGAGTCTCCGGGATTTTGTTTGCGGCAATAGCATTAATGCCACAGATCGGAATTTATTTTTTCTTTATTCCTATTCCAATTCCGGGTTTTGTATTTGGATTATTGTATTTCAGTTATTCTGTTTACATGATGCTCAATCCCAAGCAATGGGATAATTTAGGACATGCAGCGCATTTGGGAGGTGCTTTTTTTGGATTGATTTATGCTGTAATCAATCAGCCACAAAGTGCAATTCATAATTCATTATTTATAGGAATCATGTCGCTCCCGCTGATTTATTTAGCGTACGAAATATTTGTAAGAAAAAGAATCAATTAGAATTTTTTAAGCTAAAATAAAAAAAGACTGTTTTCTATTAAAAAAAAACAGTCTTTTTTATTTTCTTGATAATTATTATTCAGCCCAGGCAATCGGAATATAAACATTCACAAAACCGTCTTGTCCAATATAAGATGGCGTTAATGTAATCGTAGTAGAACCGTAACCAACCCATCCTCCTTGTCCCTGATAAGCAGAGATTTCGTAAGTTCCTTCGGGAAGATCATAAAAATATCCTGGTAACTTTGCAAATCCGCCAGAATAAGTGATATATCCGTCATAAACATCACCTGTATTAACATTGGTTGCATAAATTCCGCCCATGTCATAAGCTCCGCTCATATAGTTTACTCCGTTTTGGGAAGTACCTACTTTTAGCTGATAAGTTTGTTGTTTTTTGCTGTTCTCAGTTTTATTGCCAAGATTCATTTCAGAATCTGTCAGAGTTGTCGCATCGTTAGTACAGCTGGTAATCGTAAATAAGACTCCGCAAGTAAGCAGAGCGCTCTTCATTAAATTTTTCATAAAAATAATTTTTGTTTGGTGAGATAAAATTAAGAATATAAAAAATAATAGAGATTTTGATTACAATTAACTTTATATGAATTTTTTTTAACCTATTTAATTCCAAAAATAAAACGGTCGTTTCCGCTCAGATCTTTAATCAATTCTGCTTCTCTAAATGTATTTTGATACAATTCTAAAGTTTCTTTTCCTAATTTCTGATTGATTTCCAAAAATAATAATCCGTTTTCATTCAGGTATTTCTTAGAATCTTCTGCAATTTTTCTGTAGAAAATCAAAGCATCTGAAGTGGGTGAAAACAATGCCATTTTAGGCTCAAATTCTTTTACAGAATCTGCGATCTCGTTTTCTTCATCAATCCCGATGTAAGGCGGATTTGAGATTATTACATCAAAATTTTTATTTAAATCTAAACTTAAATAATCCGCATGAATAAAATTGATTTCAAGCTGATGAAGATCTGCATTTCTTTTTGCTGTATTTAAAGCCTTTTCAGAAAAATCTATCGAAGTAACTTCTGCTTCCGGAAAATGCTTTTTTAAAACCAATGGAATAATTCCGCTTCCGGTTCCGATGTCCAGGATTTTGAGGCTAGAGTCGGAGAGTCGGAGAGTTTGAGAGTTTTTTTCTTCCGAAAAATCAGGGTTATTCACATCCCGAATTTCTGAGTCCGAATCTCTGAGTCCGAATCTCGTATCTCGTATCTCGTATCTCGTATCTCCAATCTTTTTAATAGCAAACTCCAGCAGTTCCTCCGTTTCCGGACGTGGGATCAAAACATTTTCATCTACAAAAATCTTCATTCCGTAAAATTCGGTTTCGCCCAGAATCTGCAAATAAGGTTTTCCGGTTTTTAATTCTGAAATAATTTGCTGAAATCTGTTTATATTTTCATTAGACAATTCCAGATCTGCAGATTGTCTTTGCTGAAAGGTGTTTAATGCTAAAATCTGTTCAGTAAAAATCTGAAATATAAATGTACTTTCAGAATCTGAGTAAATATCTGAAAGCGATTCTGAGAAATTCTTTTTAAGCTGTGATAATGTCATTATCTTGTAAAAACGAGTTTGGTATCTGTCGATTTTTCCTCATCAATTCTGTAGCCTTCATAGTTGAATGCTTTTACGTCATTCAATGTTTTTGCATTGGTTTCTGCACAGAATCTCACCACCAAACCTCTTGCATGTTTTGTATAAACTACAATTGTTTTGGGCTTTCCATCTTTCATTTCATAAAAATCAAAATCTACAACCTTATGATTAAGTTTTTTCCTGTCGACAACTTTTACATATTCATTACTCGCCAGATTCAGAAGAATTTCATTTTTCTTCATTTCAGAATTGAGTTGTTCTGTCACTTTCTCTGTCCAGAAATCATAAAGATTTTTGTTGTTTTCAAATTCAAAACTTCTACCCATTTCGAGGCGGTAGAGCATTACTTTGTCGGAAGGTTTCAATAAACCGTACAAACCGGAAAGAATTCTGTAGTTTTTCTGAAGATAATCAACCGCAGCTTTGTCTAATGTTTTTGCATCAAGTCCGCGATACAC
>NZ_JBFRGA010000258.1:0-4701 GCF_052115105.1 Chryseobacterium sp. 2TAF14 | reverse complement strand
CTCCATCTGTGTTATATTTATTTTAAAATGCTGAAATTCAGTCTATCAACTATCAACCATCAACTATCAATCATCAACCAATAATTACTTGTTTTCCTGCTTTGGTTTTACTTCAACAGGGTTTTCGGTATTGTTGTAAAAAAGCCATTCGATTGCTCTGGGAAATTCCTGTGACCAGTAAAATTCGCTGTGTTCACCATCGGGGTTGATATTGGTTTTAAATTCAAAATCGAAAAGATTTTTCTTTTCCCAACGTTTCAGATAATTTTCAAAAACCTGAATTCTTTTAACCATTTTTGAGCCTTCACGCTCGCCTCCGTAAAGGTAAATTTTAGTCTTAAAAGGAACTCTGAAGCTCATCATCGGAAAATTATTGTTGGGTTCTATCCAAAGCGAAGGTGAAAAGATCAGAAGCTTAGAATAGACTTCAGGATAAAGAAAACCGCTATAAAGACTAATCAATGCTCCTAAAGAGCTTCCGCCGATCCCTGTATTTTCTCGGTCTTTTTTGGTACGGTAATGCTCGTCAACAAAAGGTTTTAAAGTATCTGTGACAAACCTGATGTATTTTTTTCCTTCAGATCCGTTGGCGACATTGTCATTATCGAAAATATATTCTTTAATACGGTCTTCGCTTCCGTGTTCTACAGCGATTATGATCACGTCTCCACGACCGTATTCGGCAAGAATAGAAAGTTTTTTGTCGATTTCCCAGTTTCCGTATTCACTGCCTTCATTAAATAAATTTKGGGCATCCTGAAGGTAAAGCACAGGATATTTTTTATCTGAAACATAATAATCGTAGGGAAGGAGCGCCCAGATTTTGCGGTAACGATCAAGCTGCGGAATATAAAATTCTTCAGAAATTACTTCTACAATAGGAAAAAATTCATCTTTGAAAGGTCCCCAGTTGAATCTCCATTTTTCAACATGATCATTGGTTTTTGCAGATTTTTTCTTGACTTTTCTATTGGGAGTAATATTACCATATTGGTCTAATTCTACATTTTCCCAGCCTCCTTTTGTGAATTTATATTCTATCTCATCATTAAGCAAATGGTCTTCAATATCAATGCTGTAGATATTTTCACCGGAAGCCTGAAGCTGAAACTGAGAATCTTTGGGATTCCACTTGTTAAAATTTCCTGTAATAAAAACGGGTCTGTTATCTTTTTCTGCCGTATTAAGCGTAAATTTCATTATGTGTTTAATGGTTTTAAAGCTTTTAAATTTATAAAAAATATTTTTATGAATTCTTTTTAATATTGATTAAAAATAGCTCTTGCCAAGGGAAAATGTCATATATTTGGTAGTCATCCGTAATTCAGTAAAAATATTTTATGACGATGCAGACCAAAAACCGATTATGATGAATTTTGTAAAAACCTATACTCTTTTTACGGATCACGATATTTATCTTTTTAAAGAAGGTAAACATTACCGACTCTACGAAAAGTTTGGTGCTCATTCTGTTGAAAAAGATGGAATAAAAGGGGTTTATTTTTCGGTTTGGGCTCCGAATGCCAAAAAAGTTTCCGTTATCGGGAATTTTAATAACTGGAATCACCGCGAACATATTTTATTTCCAAGATGGGATCAGTCGGGGATCTGGGAAGGCTTCATTCCTGCACTTTCCTGGGGAACGCTTTATAAATATGCAATAGAAACCGTTCAGGGAGAAATTTTAGAAAAAAGTGATCCTTATGCCTTAAGCTGGGAACAAAATCTTCAGGCTGCATCCAGGGGTTATCAGATAACCGGTTTTTATGCGGCAACTTCCCGTTTCGGCTCTCCACAAGATTTAATGTTTCTGATAAATGAACTCCACAAAAATGATATTGGCGTAATTTTAGATTGGGTTCCGTCGCACTTTCCTGGTGATGCAAACGGATTGCACCGTTTCGACGGTTCGTATTTGTATGAGCATGAAGATCCCAGAAAAGGTTTTCACCCTGATTGGAAATCTTATATTTTTAATTACGGAAGAAATGAAGTGAAATCTTTCCTGATTTCTAATGCGATGTTCTGGCTCGATCGTTATCATGCAGACGGACTTCGTGTGGATGCGGTTACTTCCATGCTTCATCTGGATTATTCCAGAAATGAAGGAGAATGGGAACCGAATATTTATGGAGAGAATGTAAATCTTGAAGCAAAAACTTTTCTTCAGGAATTTAATACAGCCGTTTATAAAGAATTTGGCAATAATATTATGACGATTGCTGAAGAAAGCTCAGATTTTCCAAAACTGACAAAACCTGTACACGATGGCGGAGTAGGATTTGGAATGAAGTGGATGATGGGTTGGATGCACGATATTTTATTTTATTTTAAAGAAGATCCTGTCAACAGAAAATATCATCATCACAAATTGACTTTTTCTTCGATGTACATGTATAATGAAAATTATATGATCCCGCTTTCGCATGATGAGGTAGTACACGGAAAAGCCAGCCTGATCTATAAAATGAAAGGTGATGAATGGCAGAAATTTGCCAACCTCAGAGCTTTGTATGTTTATATGTTTACGCATCCCGGAGCAAAATTGCTGTTTATGGGCGATGAATTCGGGCAGACCGGAGAATGGAATTTTAAACAAAGTTTAGAGTGGCATTTGCTGCAATATCCGGTTCATAAAGGTTTGCAGACTTTAGTAAAAGACCTGAACCATCTTTATAAAAACCAAACTGCGCTTTTCGAAAACCAGTTTAATCCATATGGTTTTGAATGGGTGGAAGCCAATGATGAAGATAATTCGGTCTATATCTATTTACGGAAAGGAAAAAGACGGGATGATGTTTTTATGGTGATTTTAAATCTTACGCCACGGGTTTTGGATTATAAAGTTGGTGTAAATTCAGGAACACATTGGGAAGTTATTCTCAATTCGGATGACGAAAAATATAACGGAAGCGGGGTTGATGCAAATATTTTCAGAGAAGATCATGACGAATGGATGAACCGTTCAAGATCAATAAGCCTGAATCTTCCGCCACTTTCGGGAATTATTTTAAAACAGAGAAAAGATAAAAAGTATAAATTAAATAGGATTAAACAACACAAAAAATGACAATATTTCACCTCAGTACAGAATGTTATCCCGTAGCAAAAGTTGGCGGACTTGCAGATGTGGTTGGTGCTTTGCCAAAATATCAGAACAAAATAAAAGAGGTCAATGCAAAAGTAGTGATGCCTTGGTACAACAAACATTTTGTGTACGACTATGATTTTGAAGTGGTTTTTGACGGTTTTATTCATCAGGGTTCCAATATGCTTCAGGTTCAGGTATTGAAAGAAACAACTGATGTTTTGGGATTTGAATTGTATATGGTGAAAATTCCGGGATTGCTCGATCGTGAGAATCCTTATGGATATCAGGATGAAAGCTTTCAGTTTCTGGCGTTCCAGCATGGGATTTTACATTGGTTGTCAGCGATGAAAATACGTCCCGATGTTTTGCATTGCCATGATTATCACACCGGTCTGGTTCCTTTTATGATTGAAAACTGTAATGATTTTGAATTTTTGAAAGGGGTAAAAACCATCGGAACCATTCATAACGGAGAATATCAGGGAATGATGAGTTGGGATATGGCAAACTATATGCCTGCTTTCGATCATTATAAATGGGGACTTCTCGATTGGAATGGCCTCATCAATCCTTTGGCAAGTATGATCAAATGCTGTCATGCTTTCACAACGGTTTCCGAAGGTTATCTAGAAGAGCTTTTCGTAAGTTTCAGAGGTCTTGAAAGCTTGGTAAGGGAAGAGTTTTCGAAAGCTTTTGGGATTATAAACGGAATCGATACCGATGTGTGGAATCCGCAAACCGATCCAATGATCGATTTTAATTTTAACAGTAAAAATGCTTTAAAAATTAAAAGGAAAAATAAAGCTAAGCTTTGTAAAGAATATGGCTTAAATCCTGAGCTTCCTTTATTTGCTTTTATCGGAAGGTTTGCCACCGAGAAAGGAGCAGATCTGCTTCCTGATTTAATCTGGAGAAGTATTAAACAAAGTTTCGGAGGATTAAATATTATTGTTCTCGGCTCAGGAAATGCTTATCTGGAACAACAACTGAAAGAATTGGATTCGGTTTATTCAAATTTTGCGACAGATATTGGATATAAAGAACATTTATCGCACAAAATTTACGCTTCGGCAGATTTTTTGTTGATGCCTTCAAGAGTCGAGCCTTGCGGTCTCAATCAGATGTATGCAATGCGCTACGGAACGGTTCCGGTCGTAAGTTATACAGGAGGTTTGAGAGATACCGTAAAAGATATTACAACAGGAGGTTCTGGCTTGAATTTTACTTATCCCGGAGTTGACGATATTATTCACGCAATGAGCCGCGGTGTAAATATTTATAAAAACAAAACACAAATGGATGAATTGGTTTTGTCTAATATGAAATTTGACTTTGCCTGGGAGAAATCAGCAGAAAAATATATAGCTTTATATAAACAATAAAAACCTTTGAAAGTATGTATATTTATTACAGTTGTTTTTCTTCTTTTCTCTTGTAAGAAAAAAGAGGATGTTGCTGTGGATAATAAATTTGTATTCCTATCATTTGGGTTTCCGGATTTTCGTGAAGATCATTTAAGAAAAGTGATTGATGAAAAATGGAATATCAAGAGAGTCAGAGTTGCTGGTTGTGTTGTTACAGATGAATTACTAGATGATGAATTACTAGAT
>NZ_JBFRGA010000257.1:0-2947 GCF_052115105.1 Chryseobacterium sp. 2TAF14 | reverse complement strand
GAACGAAGCAATCTTTAACTTTTTTCTCTTTTTAAAGTAATTTTTAATCCCAAAAACCGTTTATAGGTTAAGTCTATAAATAATTTCCGATTATAAAACTTTCTCAGTATTTTTACTGAACTTTTAATTTAAACAAAATAATGATTCAACATTTAGATAACATACAACACAAAGATTCAAAAAACTTTTTCTTAATCGCCGGTCCATGCATTATTGAAGGCGAAGATATGGCATTGAGAATTGCCGAAAAAGTAATTGAGCTGACGAATAAATACAATATTCCGTACATTTTTAAAGGAAGTTTTAAGAAAGCAAACCGAAGCAGGGTAGATTCTTTCACAACAATTGGCGAAGAAAAATCTTTGGAAATCCTTAAAAAAGTAGGCGAGACATTCAATATTCCTACCACAACAGATATTCACGAAAACGAGCACGCTGCTTTGGCGGCTCAATATGTTGATGTTTTGCAGATTCCTGCATTTTTGGTTCGTCAAACCGATCTTTTGGTTGCTGCAGCCGAAACAGGAAAATGTGTGACATTAAAAAAAGGACAGTTCCTTTCTCCTGAATCAATGAAATTTGCCGTTCAGAAAGTTACCGATTCAAATAATCAGAAAGTAGCAATTATCGAAAGAGGAAATTCTTTCGGATATACAGACTTAATTGTTGATTACAGAGGAATTCCTACGATGAGAAATTATGCTCCCGTAATTCTGGATGTAACGCATTCTTTGCAGCAGCCTAATCAAAGTTCAGGAGTGACAGGAGGAAGACCAGATCTTATCGAAACCGTTGCCAAAGCAGGAATTGCAGTGGGCGCAGACGGAATTTTCATAGAAACCCACCCAACTCCGGAAACTGCACTTTCTGATGGCGCGAATATGTTAAGATTAGATTTATTGGAAGATTTATTACAAAAACTCACAAGAGTAAGAGAATCTATACTATAATTGTTAAAAAATACTTAATTTTAGAAATTATAAATAATTCCTTTTGAAAAAACTAGTTTTACCACTAAGCCTTATGATACCTGTCTTGGTATTCTCACAAGCAAGAAAAAGAGATACTATGACGACAAGGGTTTCCAATATTGAGGAAGTTGTTTTCCAGAAAAAAGTTACCGGGAGAACCAACGATGTTACCGCAGTAAGAATTTCAGCCAAAGATGCCAAGAATGTCGCAAGTATTTCCGGAGGTGTAGAAGGAATGCTAAAAACACTTCCGTCGGTAAATTCAAACACCGAGCTTTCTTCACAATATATGGTGCGTGGTGGAAACTATGACGAAAACCTTATCTACATTAATGATATTGAAATTTACAGACCTTTCCTGATCAGAAATTCTCAGCAGGAAGGTTTAAGTATTATCAATCCCGATATGGTTTCTGCCGTAAACTTTTCTGCGGGAGGTTTTGAGCCGAGATATGGTGATAAAATGTCTTCAGCTTTAAATATTTATTATCGTGAACCGAAAAAGTTTGAACTTTCGGGTGAAGCGAGTTTAATTGGCGGAAGATTAACGACAGGTTTTGCATCAGGAAAAGAAGACGAAAACGGAAACAAAAAATTTACAGCTTTATTTTCCGGAAGATATAGAAATACCAATCTGGTTCTGAATACTTTGAATGAAGACACCGATTTTAACCCTGTTTACTACGATTTTCAGTCTTATCTGAATTATCATATCAACAGTAAGCTTTCACTTTCATTCATTGGATATTATTCTAAGAATGACTACGAAATGGTTCCTAAAGAAAGAAGTGTAGATTTCGGAACCATCAACCAGCCGATCAATCTGTCTGTTTTTTATAACGGAAAAGAAAATGATAAGTATAAAAATATGATGGGAACAGTTTCTGCAAACTATAAACCATCAGATAAATGGAGATTTACCCTCGACAGCTTTTCTTATCAAAACCGTGAAAGAGAATATTATTCGATTGCATCGAGCTATATTCTGCAGACTTTCGATCCGATTACAGGAACTCCGATCACATCGTATGATGTTGGTGGACAAATTGAGCATGCAAGAAACGATTTGTTTGTAAGAACTTATGGAGCGCAGTTCAGAACCCGCTTTTCACCTAATGTGAACACAGATATTGAGCTGGGTTTTAAATATGAAAAAGAAAATCTTCGTGACCTTACCAACGAATGGAAACTGGTCGACTCTTCAGGATACAGCATTCCGCATCCTATCGATGATCCCAGATTTCCGGATGCTTCAGATTTAGATTTGTTTTACAGCATTTCTGGAGCCAATCATATTCAGCCAACAAGATTATCGGCTTATGCACAGTATTCTCAGAAATTTTTCTGGGGTGCAAGTAAAGTCTTGGTAAATGGTGGTGCAAGAGTGGCGCACTGGAGTTTTAATGACGAAACTATTTTCTCACCAAGAGCTCAGTTTGCAATAAAACCGGACTGGAATACCGAAATGTGGTTCAGACTTTCCGGAGGAATTTATTATCAGGCGCCTTTTTATAAAGAAATTAAAGATCTGAATGGTAATTTTAACCCTAATATAAAATCTCAGCGATCGATCCAGGCAATTTTAGCCAACGAAACCGAGTTTGAGTTTGAAAACAGACCTTTTAAATTAACTACAGAATTATATTACAAAAAAATGGATAATATAATTCCGTATTATATGGATAATGTGAGAATTCGTTATTCAGGTCAGAATAATGCTTCAGGTTACGCTTACGGAATTGACACCAGATTATTCGGAGAATTTGTTCCGGGCGTAGATTCTTGGCTTTCTGCAAGTTATGCAAGAGTTTTTGAAAATATCGACGGAAGAGGAAATATTCCGAGACCAACTGATCAGAGATTCAGATTTGCAATGTTTTACCAGGATTATATGCCAAAGTTCCCGCAAATGCGTGTAAACCTTACACTTACTTATGCAATGGGATTACCAAACGGAGCGCCGGTTTTCACAGATC
>NZ_JBFRGA010000256.1:0-2972 GCF_052115105.1 Chryseobacterium sp. 2TAF14 | reverse complement strand
GCATCTACCAATGCTCTACGAATTTCTTTTACGGTTTCCGCAACGTTGATCTCGGTGATTTTTCCACGTCCGGAAATATTATGAAGGGCTTTGTCTAATTTATCCTGTAAACTATTAAACATACTTTAATTAATTAAATGGTTTGCAAAAATAACAATTTTATATCTAAAAACCTTAGTGTGATTGATATTTAAAAGAATTTGAATTTCCCTTAAATATAATAGATGATTTTATTAGATTATAAGAATAAATTAAAATGATGTACATTTAGAGATTTCACTTCTAGCTTCTAGTATTTATTAAGCCACGAATACACAAATGTTATGATGTGAAAATGAAAAAAATATTTGTGTATTAGTGGCAAAAAAAATCTAAAGTCGATAATTGATTTCTAATCTTTAATGAAAACTATGAATTTGTAGTTTATTAAATGCTTTTTTTTGATAGATTAAGGAAATCTGTTTTTCAAATTAGGGGTAAAAGTCATTTTTTTCACCAGAGATTAAGATTAGGATATATCATAAATTTTGGTAGTTTTGCAGCCAATGGAAAAATTTTTAGTCGTTTTAAAAGGATTGGGGGTATTTTTACTGCTTTCTGCTGTATTGTTTGTTTTACAGTGGCAATTGGCGGAGAATAATGTAGTGGTGCTGGATTATAAAATCCATATTCTTATATTTTTTGTTACGTTAATCAGTTTATTAACAATTTTAGTAGTTTTCGCACTCGAAAAAAAGAATGTGATAGGATTTATTTTTCTTGGGTTTGTGGTTTTTAAATTTTTCGCAATGGGCTACATCGCTGTGTTTCAGAAAGATTTCAGACTGCATATTGTTCCATATTTCGTTCTGTATTGGGTTTACCTGTTGATAGAAGTAGTTTTTGTTTTAAAATTAGTCAAAAAACAAGACTAATATCATGTAATATAAAATTGAAGAATTGCTAAAAATCGAATAAAAATTTATATTTTTGCAAAAATTTTAGAAATAAAAGTCTAGTCATGAGTTTTAAAAAACTGTTAATCGCCCTTTATCTTTTTGTCTTCTGCTTTTCATTTGCAGAAACACACGAAGGTACTGCGGAAGCTGCAAAGGATGAAAAGTACAATCCGGTTCCATTTATTATGCACCATATTCAGGATGCACACAATTGGCATCTTTGGGGTGAAGGCCACAATTCTGTAGGAATTTCTTTACCTGTCATTCTTTGGGATAATGGTTTAAAAGTATTCAGCTCTGAAAAATTCGGACATGCAGAAGAGAAGGTTGCTGAAKTAGACGGTAGTTTCTATAAAGTACACCACAACAAAATTTATTCTACAAATGCAGCAGGTGATTTAGAAATGCACGATGGTCACCCGACAAACAATGAGCCTTTAGATTTTTCTATTACTAAAGTAGTTGCTCAGATGATTTTGGCTGCTATTATCATTTTATTGATCGGTTTTGCTGCGGCATCAAGCTATAAAAAATCTCAGGTTCCTTCAGGAATTGCGAAATTTATCGAGCCGATTGTGGTTTTCGTAAGAGACGATATTGCTTTACAAAACATCGGTTCTGTAAGATACAGAAAATACGTTCCATATTTGGTTACTTTGTTCTTATTTATCTGGATTCTAAATATTTTAGGATTACTTCCAGGAGCTGCAAATACAACAGGTAACATTGCATTTACAATGGTTCTTGCAGTATTTACTTTATTAATTGTAAACTTGAGCGGTAGAAAAACATATTGGATGCACATGTTTGATCCATTGGGAAGCAACATGCCTTTCGCCGGGAAAATCTTAGTATATATTATATTAGTACCGGTAGAATTATTAGGGATTATTACTAAACCTTTTGCATTGATGATCCGTCTTTTTGCGAACATGACTGCAGGACACATCATCATCATGAGTTTGATCTCTTTGATCTTCATCATGAAAACATATATGATTACTCCGGTATCATTAGGTTTATCATTATTTATTTATGTTTTGGAAGTATTGGTAGCAGCTTTACAGGCTTATATCTTTACGATGTTGACGGCATTATTTATCGGGGCGGCTGTAGAAGAGCCACACCACGATCATTAATTAAATTAAAACTAAAAACAACTTTTTAAATTATAATATTATGACAGGTAGTATCGCAGCAATCGGAGCTGGTTTAGCAGTTCTAGGTGTAGGATTAGGTATTGGTAAAATTGGTGGTAGCGCAATGGAAGGTATTGCAAGACAGCCAGAGCAATCAGGAAAAATCCAAACTGCAATGATTATCGCAGCAGCTCTTATTGAGGGTGCTGGTCTATTCGGTATCGTAGTAGCGTTACTAGGAAACGGATAGTAAACAAACAGAATTCTACAAACGGTTGGTTTGTAGAATTCTTTTAAAAAAGTTAAAACAAATTAAAAAAATAATTGATATAAAATGGAATTATTAACTCCTTCAATTGGTAACATATTCTGGACAGCAGTAGTATTTTTATTATTGGTCGTTCTTCTTAAAGCTTTTGCTTGGAAACCTATTCTAAGTGCTGTAAAAACCAGAGAAGACAATATTCAGGATGCTCTTAATCAGGCTAAATTGGCTAAAAAAGAGATGGAAACTCTAAAAGCGGATAACGAAAGAATTATGCGTGAGGCTAAAATCGAAAGAGATGCTATCTTAAAAGAAGCCAGAGAAATTAAAGACAGAATCGTAGCTGAAGCTAAAGATGCTGCTAAGTCTGAAGGAGATAAATTAATCGAAGCTGCAAAACAAACGATTGCTGCTGAGAAAAATGCTGCAATGGCAGACATCAAATCTCAGATCGGTATCTTGTCTGTAAATATTGCAGAATCTATCCTTAAGCAAAAGCTTGAAAACACTGAAGCTCAAAACGAATTGGTTCAGAATTATTTAAACAAATCAAATCTTAACTAAGAATGCTTACATCTAAAGTAGCTAAAAGATACGCACAAGGTTTACTGGATTTCACAAACGAATCCG
>NZ_JBFRGA010000255.1:0-3026 GCF_052115105.1 Chryseobacterium sp. 2TAF14 | reverse complement strand
CTTAAAAGACCTTAATGGTTCAAAAATTTTTCAAAGAAAATAATGGTAACAAAGAAAATAAATAAAGATAAAATAGGTTTCCAGAAGCTCATCGCCGTTTTCGGAGTCATTTTATTTGTAGGAAAAATCATCGCCTGAAAGCTCACCGATTCCGATGCTGTATCCTAAAAACCGGAAAGTATAGCGTAGATTTTGCTAAACTTTTTTCAAATATGTAAACTTATGGTGATTAACTTTAAAGAGTCCTGAAAGGACGATTTAACAAAGGATAGGATGAAATCCTATCAAACTCAACAAATATCTGAGATATTAACCTTAAAAATTCTTAAACCTTAAAAGACCTTAATGGTTCAAAAATTTTTCAAAGAAAATAATGGTAACAAAGAAAATAAATAAAGATAAAATAGGTTTCCAGAAGCTCATCGCCGTTTTCGGAGTCATTTTATTTGTAGGGAAAATCATCGCCTGGAAGCTCACCGATTCCGATGCTGTATTTTCCGATGCGATGGAAAGCATTGTGAATGTTATCAGTGCGTTTATGGGTTTATATTCTTTGCATTTAGCTTCAAAACCCAAAGACGAAGATCATCCTTACGGTCACGGAAAAGTAGAATTTGTAACCTCCGGAATAGAAGGCGCACTCATCGCCATCGCCGGAATTATGATCATCTACGAAGGCATCAACAGTTTGGTGACCGGTAAAGTTTTAAGCGAATTAGACTGGGGAATTACCATTATTGCCGCCACTGCCATTATCAATTATATTTTAGGATATATTTCGGTAAAAAAAGGTGAAAAAGAAAATTCTTTGGTTTTAATTTCTTCAGGAAAACATCTGCAGTCAGACACTATTACTACATTAGGAGTGGTGATCAGTTTAATTATTGTCTATTTTACCAAGATTTTTTGGATAGATTCTGTCGTTGCTTTAATTTTCGGTTTTTATATCATTTTTGTAGGTTATAAAATCGTTCGAAAATCGCTACGGGGAATTATGGATGAGCAGGATCCCGAACTTCTAAACAATATTATCGATCTTCTCGAAAAAAACAGAAAAACAGAATGGATTGACATTCACAACATGAAAATCCAGCAGTTCGGCTCATCACTTCATATCGATGCGCACATTACTTTGCCCTATTATTACAGCCTTCGTGAAGCTCATCAGGAAATGGAGCAGGTTATCCTTCTTTTAGCCAAAAACACAAAACGTACCGTCGAGTTCAATTTTCATATGGATGATTGCAAAACAATTTCATGTCCGATTTGCCAGATTATGGATTGCCCGGTTCGCGAACTTCCTTTTGTAAAACGTATAAAATGGACTCCGGCAAATGTTACAAGCGTCGAAAAACATACAATTCAGTAATTTTTTTAGGAGCTTTTTCCAGCTCTTCGCTCATACTCCTCGTTCCTTCACACTCCAACGCTAAATCCCTTAAACCCTCCAACGTTTACTGCGGGGTAACCGCTGCGATCTGGGCTATTAAAACAAAAGGTAAAACTTGCTACTGTAGCGAATTATTTCTCAGCAACATCTGCTTCCGGTAATAAAACAAAGGAATAATCAGAAGAAGAATCAGAGGCTGTATTACAAACCTTCTCATATAAAAAGAAAAAAGATGGCCGATTTCAAATTTGTCTGAAATACAATACAGGTAAATAGGAAAGGTAATTACGAAAATGATCAGGATCAAAACCGCTCCCTGTATCGTCCACTGTTTATTTTTAAATATAAAATGAATAATGATACATGAGAAAAAAAGGTTTAAGGCAAACCTGAAAATATGACTGATGATAAGTTTCCCCCACTCAAAATCGGGAAAAGCAATCTGATAATCTGCTTCGTGAAAATACTTCAAAAAAGGATCATAGAAAATCTGGTCTTCCAGGATTCTCACAGAGACAAGTCCGCAAACTCCGACGATCACTAAAAACCAACTAAGAATTTTCATTTTTTTAAAGCAAAAAATTTAATCCAGACTAACCAGAGTACAACAACGCTCCCGTAAATAATGGCAGGAAAAACGTAATCGTGCGACATCTTGCTGTATTGAGGATAATCGCTGCAGACAATATTAAGACCAATAATTCTTGAAACATTCATGATGTGAAGCAAGATTAAGCTTATGCCCACAAAAACAAAAGTTTTAGCTCCTTTATAGAATGCAAAAACAAAAGATAAAAACAAGATCATTACAGAAATTGCGTTGCAGCCTTCCACCATTCTGGTTACAAAACCGGTTTTCACATGAAACCAGACTTGCTGCTTTGGCACATCATCATACAGAGCCGAAGGATATCCCATTGCATTTTGTAAATGCATAACCTGTTTCGCTATTAGACGGGAAAAAGGATCCAGACCTTGTGCTTTAAAACTGGTAAGATAAAACTGATACGCAAAAAGCAGCACCAAATAAATGATGATGAAGCGCAGCAGAATACCCAAAACAGGTTTAAAGTCTTTTAACATGCTGCAAAGATAGCAATTAGCACGTAAATTAGTATATTTGTTACCATATTATGACTTCTGAAAACGCAAAAAGATTTTTTGAAAACCATTTCGGTGAAAAATCAACTCAATTTGTCACTTTAGCTCAAAGCGGTTCTGCGAGGGTCAATTTTTTGGCTCAAAATCAAATCGGGAAATACATCGTTACCTACAATGAGAATATTACCGAAAACGAAAGCTTTCTCTATTTCTCAAAACTATTTTCGAAACTGAATCTTAATACTCCGGAAATATTTTCTGTTTCAGACGACCGCAAAACCTATATTCAGGAGTTTTTAGGGGAAAAAACTTTTTCCGAGATTATTGCTGAAGAAGGTCTTTCAGAAAATGTAAAAATTTTGGTAAAGCAAACGTTGAGACAGCTTTTTGAGCTTCAGGAAAAAACCAATGGGAAAATAGACTTTCAAAAAACTTTTGAATATGAAAGCTATGACGAGCTTCCTGTAATGCACGATTTGTATTACTTTAAAAATTTCGTTGCCGATGTTTTGGAGCTGGAATATCACAAATAAAT
>NZ_JBFRGA010000254.1:0-3035 GCF_052115105.1 Chryseobacterium sp. 2TAF14 | reverse complement strand
CATCAATGGTTTGAACGTTATATAATTTCACTTTTCCCTGCTCAACAAAATAATTGATGCTGCTGTTCAGGTGAAAATCATGATTTTGAGTATATAATCCCTGCGAAGTTGGAAACATGATAATCGGGTAACCATAATGTCCTGTAATTTCCACTTTAAGGCTTGTTCCTAAAATATGTGAGTAATAATCTGTGTGTTCTATATGAGGCATAATTATAATTTATGATTTATAGTTGATAATTGATGAATGATAATTAGTGATGAGTTTATCAATTACCGATTATCATTTATCATTCATTTAACTTGAAGGCTTGTCTTTCGGAGGAATTACATTTAGCATTTCTGCATGAATTTTCTCCGCTGCAGAATCCAGTTTTTCCTGTACAACAGCAGAATCATTTGATTTGTAAACAATTCCTACATGATAATCAATCGGGAGAAATTTCACCACTTCTTCACACTCAAAATCTTTATAATTCGGAGCTAAATCTTTGATCAATGCGACAATCAATCCTGAATAATATCCTGTAGGCTTCGACACTTGATATTGCTTTCCTTTTAGCATTGCATCTTCAATTTTTGCCCATTCACACCAGATATTAATACTGCTTGAAGCTTCTACCAAATCAGGAATATGGGCGCCTCCAACTCTTGAGGAAGTTTCGAGGAAATACCATTTTCCGTCTTCTTTCCCACGAATAAATTCGGTATGAGTTGCACCGTAAATCAATCCGAAATTCAATAAAACTTTAGCATTCGCTTCTTCCAAAGCTTTAAATTYGTCAGAATAGCGCCCTAAAGTACGGGTTCGGAAAACTCCGCCTTCATGTGATACCTGCATTGGTGGTGCAAGATATTTCGAGGCAGATGTGAAGACAACCTCTTTATTAAACATCAAGCTGTCTACATGGTAAACATCGCCCGGTTTAAAGCTTTCGAGAAGAAACAAGTGTCTTTCTTCGCCCAGTTTTTCAAGGGCTTCCCAAAGTTCTTCCTGGGTTTTCAGTTTTTTGATTCCTGAAGCAGAAGCTTCTGAACGTGGCTTCAAAACCCACGGCGGAGAGACTTTTTCTGTGAAATCTTTTACTTCCTGATTATTAAATACAGCAGTAAATTCAGGAACATTGATGCCGGAATCTTTCGCCTTTTGACGCATTGCCAGTTTGTCTCTGAAATAGCGGTGCGTCGTTTGTCCCATCCCAGGAATACGGAATGTCTCACGAATCAGCGCTGCTTTTTCTACATCATAATCATCTAAAGCGATTACGGCATCTACTTTCCGGGTTTTCATCAGATGAGAAAATCCCTGAATGAGATGATCTAAATTCCATACCGAAGGTTTAAGCTCCGGCATATAAAAAACCTCATCGATAGCGTGCCACGGCCAGTTTTTTTCTTTTAAATTTTCTGATGTTACGAGAATGATTTTATTGCCGAGCTTCTTCATCTCGTCCATAAAATCATACCCTTTGTAATAGCACGAAATACATACGATGGTTTTTTCCTTCATATAACGATTTTTAAATTTTATTAAATTATAAAAAATAAAAGCTTATGATTATTGATTATTTAATATAAAAAAATTACAATCAGTGTGCTTTTGAAAATTGCTAATCAAGTATAAGAAGAAAAATTTAAAAAAACTAATTTTTAATGATAATTTTCGATTAAATCGGCCAGTAATTGTACTCCAAAGCCGGTTGCGGCCTTTTCTTTTGCGTATCCTACATTGCCAAAAGCAACTCCTGCAATGTCGAGATGTGCCCAGTTTGGGTGGTTTCCGATAAACTGTTCCAGAAATTTTGCGGCAATGATGCAATCTCCGAGAGGTTTCATTGAAATGTTTTTAAAATCAGCAACATCAGATTTAAAATCATCAAGCCAGACATCCCACAAAGGCAGATTCCATAATCTCTGGTTGGTTTGATCGCCGGTTTTGATAAAGAGGTTTTTAAGTTCTTCATTATTTGAAAACATGGCTCCACAAGTATCTCCGAACATTCTTACCGAACTTCCCGTAAGTGTTGCAATGTCAATTAAAATATCGGTTTTATAATTTTTTGAGAGATAAGAAAGGCCGTCTGCAAGAGTCATTCTTCCTTCCGCATCGGTGTTTAAAACTTCAATTGTTTTTCCGTTGTAAGCGGTGATTACATCACTTGGTAAATAGGCCTTTTCTGAAATTGCGTTGTCGGTAATCGGTAAAATCGCAGTAATGTTAACGGGAAGTTTCATTTGTGATGCATAAATCAATGCTCCGAGAACGGCAGTTGCACCTCCCATGTCCGATTTCATGTAATGCATATTGTCTGAATTTTTCAAAGAAATTCCGCCGGTATCAAACAAAACGCATTTTCCTACAAGCCCGAATGTTTTGGCATTTTTCTCGGTCGTTTTATATTCTAAAATGGTAAAAGCCGCATCATAAGCACTTCCCTGATTTACAGACAAGAAAGCTCCCAAACCAAGCTCTTCGCATTTTTTTCTATTAAAAACGGTATATTTCAGCTGATTTTTTTTGGCTAAATTTTTCAGGTAAGCGTTGAAGATCTCCGGCTTTTTTAAATTAGCAGGTTTATTGAGCCAGTCCTGACAAGCGGTTTGTCCTTCACAAATGGCATCTGTTCTTAAAGAAATATGATCCAATTTTTTCTGGCTTAAATTTCCAAAATGAAGCTCGAAAGACTGATTCCAGAAAGCGTGGGTTTTATCAAAAGGATAGTTGTAAGTTCCCAATAAAAGCCCTTTTATAAATTCTTCAAACTGTTTTTCATTAATAAAATCGGCAATAAATAAGGTTGGTACAGTCTGGATGTTTTTTTTCTGTGTCTGTGAAAATTTTATTCCGACTTGCTGAAATTCAAAATTCTGTAAAGTTTCTTTTCCAAGACCTATGTAATAAGTGATGGTTTCTTCGCCGGTTTCAACAAAAACTTCCTGCTTTTTTCCTGCAAATAAAAGAGCAATATTTTTGTTGAAATTTTTAGCATTTAAAATCCAAGATTCTTCTGTAAAAAGCCTGAAAACCTGAGGGT
>NZ_JBFRGA010000253.1:0-3642 GCF_052115105.1 Chryseobacterium sp. 2TAF14 | reverse complement strand
GTTATTAAACAGTTTTTAACATTTCTCAACTGCAATTTTGAGAAATCAATGAGAAAATTATTTCTTTTTTACACTTTATAATTAAAATGAAAATTTGGAGTTTAATTTTTTATTTCCAAAAATAAGTCTCAATTTTGTGCCATCAATGGGGTGCTGCTTATTGCGGCTGAGATGATACCCTGGAAATTTTTTCCACACCTGATCCGGGTAATTCCGGCGTAGGGAATTTTGATTTATCATCTCATCATTTAATTTTTATAAGTTAATTTGATGCAGGAAATTTTACAACAGATCACCTTACCGGAATGGTTTGGGGTTTTCTTCTCAGTTTGCCAGGTTTTATTGGCAAGAAAAAACAATTCTAATAATTATCTTTTCGGTATTGCGGGGATTTTATTAACGCTTTATGTGATGATCCGGTCTAAACTCTACGCAGAGTTTACGCTTAATCTTTACTATCTCGTCATGAGCATTTACGGATGGCTGTACTGGAAATTTGGTAAAAGAAAATCTGAAACAAAAATTTCTGAAACAACCCATAACGAAAAATTAATTACCGGCGGAATTGTAGTTGGAACATTGGCTCTTTTCTACTTTTTTCTGACGAATTTTACCGATTCTGATGTTCCTGTTTTAGATTCTTTGGTGAGTGCTTTTGCATGGGCAGGAATGTGGTTGATGGCTCGCAGAAAAATTGAAAACTGGATTTTATTGAATATCAGCAACATCATTGCGATTCCGTTGCTTATTCACAAAGGACTTTATTTGTATGCGGTTTTAACGGCTTTCTTGTTTATCGTCGCAATTTCTGGCTATTTGGAATGGAGGAAGATTATTAAATCCAAATTGGTTTCTGCGACTTAATCAGATGAATGTTTTGGATTAGAAACGCAAAGATTTTAATTTTTAAGATTACTATTTTAAGGAGCAAAGATGGCAACTTCGTTGCTGATGAAGCTTGAAAACATACGCTTAGAATCAATTTATTGATTATTCTTTGTCTCTTAAATAATAAATATCAAGAAATAAAACTTTGCGTTGAAAAAAAAATATAAAGTCCAATTTATTAATAAAAATTAATCTTTTTAATTATTCAGCGATAAATAAAAGGCATGTTTACACTTAAAGAATTAAGAAATAAAATGCACGGAGCTTCTGAAGTTCCGCAATCGATCATCGATCAGATTCATCATGAAAGATTGCTTCAGATTTGGGTTCCGAAAGTATACGGCGGATTGGGAYTGCGTTTACATGAAGGTTTAAAAATCCTTTTCGACTGGTCAAAAATCGATGGAAGCTTAGGCTGGATGCTGACTTTATGTTCGGGAGCCAACTTTTTCTCAAGAAATTTAAAACCTACAATTGCAAAAGAACTTTTCTCTAATTCAAAAACCTGTTTTGGTGGAAGCGGAATGATTGGCGGAACAGCCGAAAAACAATCCTACGGAGCTTTTCTGATCAACGGATTTTGGCATTTTGCAACCGGAGCTCCACATTTAAGTCATTTTACATTAAACGCAAAATTGACGGAAAACGGAAATTCTTTGCTTGACAAATCGGGAAATGAACTCATCAGATCTTTTGTGATTTCTAAAAATGATGTTGAAATAATTCCGGACTGGAAATCGATGGGCATGAAAGCAACCGGAACGTATTCTTTTAAAGCTGAAAATGTAAAAGTATCTGAAGGTTATAGTTTTATTTATGATGATTTTTTTACGGATGATGTTTTAGATAAAATTCCGTTCAGGATTTTTGCGGATTTGACTTTACTGGTTAATTATCTTGGGATGGCTTCTCATTTTTCTGAAGAAGCGATCAAAATAAGACCTCATCTCGATTTGAATTTTTTTGATAAAAAAATAGAAGCAGCGATGGAAAAAGTGATGGGTTTTGCTGATGAAACTGAATCTTTATTGAATGATTCTAAGTTGATTATTTCTGAAAAACAGGTTG
The DNA here is from genome assembly GCF_052115105.1 of Chryseobacterium sp. 2TAF14. Classification (NCBI taxonomy): domain Bacteria; kingdom Pseudomonadati; phylum Bacteroidota; class Flavobacteriia; order Flavobacteriales; family Weeksellaceae; genus Chryseobacterium; species Chryseobacterium sp. 2TAF14. The sequence goes on along the minus strand of NZ_JBFRGA010000253.1, from coordinate 1,686 downwards.
AAATTCATGATTATTCATCAGATTTGGTTGAGACTTTATCGCATCAGATTTTGGAGATTTATTTTCAATTGGGAATTAAAGCGAGCCATACTGATTCTGCAGTTTACCAGGTTTTCTGTGATTATTTTACGGCGACGCAGCATTCTAATTTTAGGAGAGAGTTTTAGTAATGTGTTGGCAATACCTTGTTAGCTGTAGTTTTTATTGATTGAACCAATTAATTATTTTTTCGATAACCATTTTCCATCCGTCAGTTTCAGGATGGTTCATGATGTTAAAGGCGTGATCGGCATTTTCAATTTTCACCAACTCCACATCCTTTCCTTTTGACAAAAGAGCAGTATATGAAACAATCGCAGATTCGGGGTAAACTGCCTTATCGGCTGTTCCTTGAAGCAAAAATATTTTCCCGTTGTAGTTTGATAATTCATCGATTACCGAAGTTTTCAAAAGACTTGACCAACGCAAATAAGTAAATCCCCAAAATTTCTTTTTGGTATTCGTTGGGTCTGCTAAAATATCCGCCCATTTTTGTTTGACGTAATTTATACGTTCTTCCGAAGTAGGCATATTATGTTCTTTGGTGTTGAAAAAAGTACCGTCATCTGCAAATTTATATAAGCTGTACAATTGCGAAGGTCCTTCTCCTGCCATTATTGCCACATTTGATATTTTACCTTTCATTAAATTGGCAACTCTTGAAACAACCACACCTCCTTCCGAATGACCTGCTAATAAAATTTTGGTGTTATCTATTTTTTCGTTTTGTACAATATAGTTTATCGCATTTATAATCGTATTGCTCCAGTTTTCAAGCGAAAAATTCTTGTCAAAATTTGAAGATTGCCCTGTTTGTAAATATTTAACTCCTGGTTTTTCTACAATCAAAACTCTGTATTTTTCTTGTCCAACATTAAACCAGGTCATATGTCCGGGTCGTAAGGTTGTTCGGGCAAGAAGTCGATTTTTGCTTTTTGCGCAAATGTTAAGTTTGCCAGTAATATAAAGAATAAGAAAATCTTGTTTTTCATTTTGTGGTACTGTGTTTTAAAATTATGGCTAAGATTCAAATGTACATAATTTCTATATCATAACTAAATAAAAAATATAATACCGTAAATTTTTGATTAGTAATGATTTAAATGTTTTCAAACGACTACAAACGAATTTAAACAGTTTATTACCGACTAATTTTCCAAACCTAATGAATCTTTGCAACAGAGATTAGAGAAAACAAAGTGAACGTCTCTTATCTGATTTGTTAATTTAAAAAATATAAAGCTATGTCACTAAGAAACAAAGTAACATTAATAGGTTACACAGGAAAAGAAGTTGAAACAGTAAACTTCGAAAACGGAGGGATAAAAATTTCCGTTTCACTGGCAACACACGATCACTACACCAATGCAAAAGGTGAGAAAGTAGAAGAAACACAATGGCACAATTTGGTTGCTTTTGGCAAAACCGCCGAGATTTTTCAAAAGTATGTTCCGAAAGGAAAAGAAATTGCCATCGAAGGAAAATTGATGTACAGATCTTACGACGATAAAGAGGGCGTGAAAAGATATATTACCGAAATAAGAGTTGAAGAGCTTCTGCTTTTAGGCGGTAAATAAAATTAAATATCCGTTTATTAATCTATATTTTTTTTGCTCGAAACTTCGTGTTCTTTGCTAAGTTTACGCC
>NZ_JBFRGA010000252.1:0-3061 GCF_052115105.1 Chryseobacterium sp. 2TAF14 | reverse complement strand
TAAGAGTAGTCTGTAATGAGTCCAGCTTAATTCGTGACGCACTGCGTCACGAATTGGAAATATATTGTAGAAGGAGCGCATATTTCTTAAATTGCTTTCATCAAAACCCTTCCCAAATTCTAAAGTAAGTTTTTTTGAAAGATTTTTTAAAGTATATTTTCCGTATTGTGCCCTTTCTTTTCCTTTTTGTTCGTCTTCAACAATTAATTGTCCGATTTGCCAGTAAGTTAATAATAGAGTAGAATTCGCAATACGAAAAACTTTTTCGCGCGATTGATTAATAATTTCCTTTATGGATTGAAACAAAGAATCTTCAGAAACTTCCATCTTACGAATGTAAAAAAAACCTCTGAAAAAATCAGAGGTTTAGATATTAATTTGAAAATTATCATTTATTTGATACCGTGCATTTTCTTTTCAAGCCATTTGCTGATTACGAAAAGTATTAAAGCAGCAACACCACACATGATTACAAAAACGATAAAGAAATCGAATAAATCATTGATCTGGAATCCCATAAAAGATGTTGTTTTTGGAGCTTCTCCGCTTTCTCCACCTCCAGGAATCAATGCTGATAATGTTCCTGCAAATTTATTTGCAGCAGCATTTGCAAGAAACCATGTTCCCATTAACAAAGATGAGAATCTTGCAGGCGACAGTTTAGATACCATAGAAAGCCCAATTGGTGACAAACAAAGTTCTCCCATTGTATGAATTACATAAAGCCCGATTAGCCAGAACATAGAAACTTTATCCATCATTCCTAATCCATACACTGCATAAGCAATTACTAAATAACCAAATGAAATTAAAGCTAAACCATAAGCCATTTTTTTAGGTGATGAAGGCTCTTTACCTCTGTTACCTAATCTCAGCCAAATAGAAGAGAATAATGGTGCAAGAAGTAAAATTGCCAATGCATTTACCGACTGGAAATAACTTGCAGGCATTTCCCATCCGAAAAGATTACGGTCTGTTTGTCTGTCTGCGAAAATCGTTAATGATGCACCAGCTTGCTCAAATGCTCCCCAGAAGAAAATTACGAAGAATGCCAAGATGAAAATTACAATAATTCTGTCTTTTTCGTCTTTTGTGAGGCTTTTATCAGTTAAAACAATAAGTGGCATAACAATCATTGCTCCGTAAATTAAATATCCTATTACGTCTAGATCGCTATTAAACATTGTTTTGAAGTTCATCAAAAAGAAAATCAAGCCAATAGATCCGATCACCATTCCCCATTGAGCAATCCCAAATTTGTTGTTTGGCATTCCGATTGGTTTATTGTCGGCATCTACAAGAACTTTATTTTTAGAGATAATAAAAGTTACAAGACCGATCAGCATCCCGATTCCTGCTGCCAAAAATCCCCATTTGAAATCAACTTTTTCGGCTAAAGTACCACAAATAAGCGGTGACATAAATGCTCCCAGATTGATACCCATATAGAAAATCGTAAACGCAGAATCTACACGACGGTCTCCTTGAGGATAAAGTTGCCCAACCATTGTCGAAATATTTGGTTTAAAGAAACCATTTCCAATAATCAGCATTGTTAAACCCATCCACATCAAGGTTACAGCACTTGCTCCGGTTGTAGAAGCACTGAAAAACAGAATGAACTGCCCAATCGCCATTAAAATACCTCCGATTTCTATACTTCTTCTGTTACCTAAATAGCGGTCAGCCAAATATCCTCCCAATAATGGAGTTAAATAAACGAGACCAGTATAACTTCCATAGATTTCGGAAGCTTCTGCATCTCCCATCAAAAGCATTTTAGTCATGTATAGAACGAAAATGGCTCTCATTCCATAATATGAGAAACGTTCCCACATTTCAGTCATAAACAAAAGATAGAGTCCTTTAGGGTGACCTTTTGCTGTTTTTGCTGTATCCATATGTAATTGTTAAATTTCTGTTAAGACCCACAAATATAGTTTTTTTTAGGTTTTTGGCAAGTTTTTAATTCTATTTTTAAAATAAAAAAGCCGCAGAATTATCTACGGCTGTTAATATTAAATTTCAAAAGGTTAATTTACACCCTTTTCTTTCATAATTTTATTGAGTCTTTTCAGGATTGAAAGTCCAAGTAAAGTTGCCAAAAGCAATAATCCGAAATTGACAATAAAGAAATTGGCTTTGTTGTCGTAATCATACCAGAAACTTGCTAAAACTCCGGAAAGTTTGTTCCCGATTGACGTTGAAAGGAAAAATCCGCCCATCATCAATGCTGTAATTCTTGGAGGAGAAAGTTTTGAAACCAAAGACAATCCCATTGGCGAAAGACAAAGTTCCCCAACAGTAATGACTCCATAAGCTGCAACCAGCCATAAAGCCGAGACTTTTACCCAACCGTTTTGCCCGGCATAAACTGCTCCGACCATTACTAAACACGATAAAGCCGAAATAAATAATCCCAAAACGATTTTTGAAGGTGTACTTGGCTCTTTTCCTTTTCTGCGAAGCATCATGAAAAATGCAACGACAACAGGAGTTAGTAAAATTACCCAACCCGGATTAATCGACTGGAATAATTCTGTGTTATAAAGATTAACTGTTTGTGAAGGATTTGCTTCTAATTTCGCTTTGTCTGCGTCAGAAACATTTCTGAAGTAAATATCTTTTCCTTGCTCTTTTTGAGGTTTTCCGGAAGCATCTTTTACTGTTTGATACTGATCGTCATAAACCGAAACTTCTTTATCCAGATAATCTTTTTTATCAACTAAGAAAATTTCTTCTAAAGGCTTTTCTATAGCGGAAGGAACGGTTCTTTCGGTATAATAATTTGCCCAACGCGTCAAAGCGGTTCCGTTTTGTTTGAAAACAGCCCAAAACATTAAGCTTACCGCAAAAATTGCTAATAATGCTCCGATTGGTTTCTTGTCTTCTGAATTTGCTTTTACATAAAGCATGACGTAGAAATAAATTACCGGAATACATGCAAAAATAAATGCATCTGTGCTGTCGCTTCCGAAAATATTGTTTGGAATAAACCAACCGATCAATCCAAAAATCACAGCAGGTAAAAATACCTTTACTAAAACATCAGAAATTTTGG
>NZ_JBFRGA010000251.1:0-3094 GCF_052115105.1 Chryseobacterium sp. 2TAF14 | reverse complement strand
GCCATCTGCTTTATTCTGTCGTAATCTGTTTCAAGAGTGATCTGGTGTGAAGGAATAACGTCTTCAATTTTAATGATTTTTACCACTTTTCTTTTTCTTTCGTCTTCATCATCAAAAGCGGTAGTAATATCATTTTTATTAAGACCTGCAAGCTCATAGCTGATTACGCCCGGAACGCTTTCTCTTTCAATTTTATTAGAACCGTCTCCACCGGTAATAACACCAGCATTGAATTTTGTTCTTTTATCATCCGAAAACTTAAACGCAGCATCTTTAAAGCTCATCTTTTCACTTAAGATTAAAGTTCTGATGCTGTCTAATTTTTGTTTTGCAGTTGTAATTTCCGCATCTGTAGGCGTTGCCATCAAAAGAATATGTCTTGCATCATACGCTTTACCAGATTTTTTCACTAACTGAATAATGTGATATCCAAATTCAGATTCTACTGGGTCTGAAATTTCACCTTCCTGCAGGTTTAATGCTGCAGCTTCGAATGGTTTTACCATTTGTCCTTTAAAGATATTTTTCATCAAACCACCATTTGGAGCAGTTCCCGGATCTTCAGAATAAATTCTTGCCTGGCTTTCAAAGCTTTCTCCGGCTAAAATATCGGCTTTAATTTTTTTAAGCTTACTAATCAATTCCTCTTTATGAGCTTCTGTTAATTTAGGAAACATCATAATCTGAGAAAGAGAAACCTCGTCTTTTATTTCAGGAAGCTGAGATTTATACATGTTGAAGAAATCGGTCACTTCGTTTGGAGTAACATCGGCTTTTTCTGTAATTCTCTGAAATTTTGCCTGTCCGTAATATTGATCAGTATCAATTTTTTCGATGGCATTTTTCATCTCATACTGATTCCTGAACTTGTACGCAGCAAGCATCGTTTTTTCATCCGGAAATTGGGAAAGCAACTGGTTGTACTTTGCATTTGCCTGATCTTTAATCGCCGCAGAACGGTTTTCAATCAAAGTATCTCTTTTAGCTTCATAAACCAGAAGTTTATTATTGATTAAGTTTTCCAAAAACTCACATCTGTCGGTTGTTGAGGCCCCTTGCTGTTTCCCGTAATTCATCTGCTCTTCCACATCAGATTCCAAAACGATCTCATCACCAATTACTGCCGCAATACCGTCTACCAACTGACCTTTCTTTAATTGAGCATTAATGTTTCCTGAGAATAACATCGCGAAAACTGCAAGAAGGAAAGTGATTTTTAGTTTATTTATCATTATACTGTTTTAAACAAGTTGCAAATTTAGAATTCTAAATGAATTGCACTCAATTTTTTATTATAAATATTTCTTAAAAAGAGATGATTTATTGCAATTCGACGTTAAAAGTTGTCAATTCTTTAAATTGTTTCAATCTGCCGGAAATATCAGCTTCGTTTACTTCCTCAATTCTTTCTGTTCCGAATTTTTCTACTGTGAAAGATGCCATTGCAGAACCTACAATCAATGCAGACTTCATGGTTTCAAAATCGAATTTCCCTTTTTTAGCTAAATACGCTGCAAAACCACCTGCAAAAGTATCTCCCGCTCCGGTAGGATCAAAAACTTCTTCCAAAGGAAGCGCAGGAATGGCGAATATTTTATTATCATGGAACAACAAAGCACCATGTTCACCTTTTTTGATGATTACATAATCAGGTCCCATTGTGTGGATTTTTTTAGCCGCTTTTACCAAAGAATATTCTCCGGAAAGCTGTCTTGCTTCTTCATCGTTAATGCTGATAACGTCTGTTTTAGCAATCATATCTTTTAAAACATCCATTGCGGAATCCATCCAGAAATTCATCGTATCTAAAATAACCAATTTAGGACGCTGATTCATTTTTTCAAGAACTGAAAGCTGAACTCCCGGGTGAAGGTTTCCTAATAGCAAAATCTCTGCATCTTGCATCGAATCAGGAATTTTTGGATCAAAGTTTTCCAAAACATTTACTTCAGTTGCTAAAGTATCTCTTGTATTTAAATCATTATGATATTTACCTGCCCAGAAAAATGTTTTGCCTTCTTTTACAATTTCAATTCCTTCAATATTTACGTCTCTATTGTTAAATTTATCAAGGTATTCTTGTGGGAAATCACCTCCAACTACAGATACAATTCCAGATTTTACTCCCAAAATAGAAGATGTGATCCCAATATATGTAGCTGCTCCACCTAAAATTTTATCTGTTTTCCCAAACGGCGTCTCGATTGCATCAAATGCCACGCTTCCTACGACTAAAAGTTTCATATGTATTTTTTATTTATTTTTAATTGTCATATGCAATCTACCGATGTCATATGTATTTTTTATTTATTTTTTATGATCATATCTAATCTTGCGATTTCATATGTATTTTATTCTATTTTAAATTTATTTTTTCCATTCAAAAGTATCTAGCAAATGCATCATATCTTTTTTAATATAATCGATTGCAGGAGCTAAAGAATCTGGTTTTGGTCTTGAGTTGAAATATAAATATCCTGTCACGAAATGCTTTGTACTGTCAGTTGCGTAAAACTGAAGGTTTGATGCAGCCTGACCTTTCAGCTCATAAAAGTTTCCATATACTTTTTTTTCGGGATATTCGAAAGATTTTGTATCGATAGAGCTTGCCTTTACCGTATGTTTGTAAACCATTTTTTCGGTTTCTTGAATCTGCTGTGCAAAATCATTATTAATCGGATAGTACGTCAGGAAAATCTTCGCCTTCATTTTCGGATAGTTCAGATAATACCAACAAGGTTTCTTTGCATCATAAATTTTAGAATAATCTGAAACTTCAAAAGAATACAGACAATTGGGCTCAAACTTATGATATTTTGGTGCAGGATATTCTAATCTCAACTCGCCATATGGCTTTGGAGTAGCCTCTTTTCCGCACGAAATAACCAACATCGAAACAAAAATAAAAATGACTTTTTTAATCATTCGGCAAAAATACAAATTACATTTTAGATTTTAAGATACAAATTTCAGCATTTCAGTGAGTTTTGAAATTTGTTGGAGAAGATTTTTTTAACGCAAAGTCCGCAAAGATTTTTTTTTCATCACTTACAGCATATTTTTCGTTCACAAAGGCGTTTCACTTAGCAAAGAC
>NZ_JBFRGA010000250.1:0-3169 GCF_052115105.1 Chryseobacterium sp. 2TAF14 | reverse complement strand
GTTGATGTAAGGTTTGTTTTCTGTATAGATTTCTCCCGCTCTTGTTGTCGTTTCATTGGCAAATTGTACAATTTTGCTAGACTCTTCCTTTAGATTATCAAAATTCAATGGTTTTCCTTTCATTTTCAAAAAATCTGAAGCTGTTTCAGCTTTTGGTAAAACTGCCCAAAGAATAAAATAAAGAATAATTACAAGGAAAGATGATCCCGGTGCAACCCAAAGAAACAAAAATGCACCCACCCAGATTAATCTCATCCAGAGAATCTCCATTCCGAAATAAGCAGCCAAACCAGCGCAAACTCCGGCAATTTTTTGGCTTTCAGGATCGCGGAACAGTTGTTTTTTGTCGCTGTAGATTGTTCCTGAGGTTTTGGTTCTTGTATTTTTTTCAGAATAATAAGCTTCTTCCTGCTCTTCGATCTTTTCTGGTGAACCGATTTGGGCAATTACTTTTTCAACGTCTGTATCGTTTATTACTTCACGTTTTCCTAAAGAATCTCTGAAAATTTCTACGATTCTGATCTCTATGTCGTGGATGACCTCATCAGCTTCAGAAGCATCCATAGAGTTTCTTAGGGCATTTAGATAGTCGCTGAGCTTTATATATGCGTGTTCTTCTATCGTAAAAGAAAAACCTGCGAGTCCTATTGAGAGTGTCTTGTTCATAGCTTTTGTTTTTAAAGTTTTTGAGTGATTTGGTTTACAGAATCTGTTAATTCTTGCCAGGTGTTTTGTAATTCAGATAAAAACGTTTTGCCTTTTTCTGTAATCTGATAATATTTTCTGGGCGGTCCTCCGGTAGATTCTTCCCATCTGTAAGAGAGAAATTCTCCGTTTTTTAATCTTGTTAAAAGAGGGTAGAGGGTTCCTTCCACTACATCCAGTTTTCCTTTTTTCAGCTCATCAATCAGATCAGAAACATACATTTCTTTGTGGTTGATGAGGCTCAAAATACAGAATTCCAGAATCCCTTTTCGCATTTGCGCTTTGGTATTTTCGGTATTCATCTTTAATAGGTTTTGTTAATTAGTTATATAAATTTTCAGATTTTGGTTCCTAGCTAGTTGAACCTATTCTGATTTTACATTACAAAGATATATAATTAAAATGGTATTATGCAATACAAAGTAGTAAAATTGTTTTAAATGTTTATTTAATTAATTGAAAATCAGTATTATAATTTTTACCCGAAATTTTAATCTTTCATTTAGTTTCTGAAATGAACTGATGTTTTAAGCATAATTTTTATATTTGTTATAGATTTTTCGGGTTTAAAATTTGAAAAATTATAAAAACTTACCACATGAATTGCAATAAATTTCTAATGATTTCTGTTCTTTTAGGAGAGCTTTGTAGTGCGCAAAATTATTTCGAGTTATCTAATGTTTCCCAAAACTTTAATGTTGTTGTCAACGTAGAAGCTTGTTTTGAAAATAAATGCAGTGGGAAAACAACTGTCGACCTTTACGATAAAAATACAATGAAAAAATATCAGACTTTTTTCTCAAATGATTTTTATTTAGATTTAAACGAAAATCAAAAGCCAAAGTTTGATTCATTGAAAAATTCGGTTGTTTTTGACGATTTTAATTTTGATGGAGCTGAAGATATTGCTATCAGAAACGGAAACAGCAAATATGAAAATCCTTTTTATGAAGTATATTTGAATGATGCGGCAAAACAACAGCTTATATTGAATGATGAATTGACGAATCTCGTCCGTTCAAATTCAGGAATGTTTAAAGCAGACGCTGAACGTCGTCGAATTGTCACTTATCTGAAAGAAGGATGTTGCTGGAATCTTACCTCAGAATATATATTTGTTCCCGAAAGGGAACTTTTGAAAGTATTGGAATTTGAAGAAGACACAAGAGATCCTGAAAAAGTGAAAACCGTAAAAAGAGAATTTATAGATTATAAATGGTTTGCAAAAACCACAATTTACCCCAGAGAAAGATACTTTAAAGAAAATGAAAATACAGAAAGAAATTGATTTTATCCTTGCAGTAGATGCACTGAAAAATGTGCAGCGAAGAAATTACAATGCAGACGATTCCAGGAGGGAAAATACCGCAGAGCATTCTTGGCAGATCATTATTTTGGCTCAAATTCTTTTTCCGTATGCCAAAAACAGAGCCGATATCGATTTGCTCAGAGTAATCAGAATGCTTTCGATCCACGATTTAGTAGAAATTGAAGCCGGTGATACTTTCATTTTTGACGAAGCCGCAATGATCGGAAAATTTGAAAGAGAAAAACAGTCTGCTCAGAATATTTTCGGAATTTTGGATGAACCCATCCGTTCTGAATTTTTTAATCTCTGGCTTGAATTTGAGGAAGAGCAGACTCCCGACGCAATTTTTGCCTGCGCCATCGACAGAATTATGCCTTTTATTCTGAATTCTCATACTTCAGGAAAAAGCTGGACTGAAGCAAAAGTTACCGAGCTGCAAATAAGAAATATGCTTGAAAATGCGATAAACAGAGCTTCAGATGAAATGGGAGAAGCTTTTCAGATGTTGCTTAATTTGAGTTTAGATTCTGAAAAAGTTTTGAGATAGTTTCTAAAAAGTTTTAATTTTTATCTTCAAAAGATATAACAGTTTTTTCTAGTAATTAAAAGGCTTTTTAAGTGGTTTAAATTTAAAATACTAAATATTAAGGTTTAATTTATGAATTAAATATTATTTTTATTTTTATTTTAAATTTATGATATAAAAAATTGTAATTTTATGTTTAATTTTTAAATTTATTAAAATATGAAAAGAAAACTACAATTTTTAGGTTTATTAGCTGCATCTCTTTTTTATGGTCAGCAAGTGACGATTGGCTCTGGTACAAGAGTAGATTCTAATGTTGGTTTATCAACTCCAATATCGATTTATTACGGGTACAGTTTGACCCAGCAAATTTATTTAGCAAGCGAAATTGGTCCTGCAATGAATATTCAGCAATTGAAGTTTTATGTGCAAAACCCAATTACTTCTTTAAGTAATACAGCGCAGGTTGATGTCTGGATTGGGCATACAACTGCAACAAGTTTTCAAAATGTAGTTAGTACAACCGGAGCAGGATGGATTCCTGTTTCGCAACAACAAAAAGTTTTAACGACCGGAACTCTTACTTATAGTGGTAATGAAGTAACTATTACTTTAACGACTCCATTTGC
>NZ_JBFRGA010000249.1:0-3192 GCF_052115105.1 Chryseobacterium sp. 2TAF14 | reverse complement strand
GCCTACAAGGAAAAACCCTGCTAGAAATGCAAACTCTTTAGGTGTTACACAAGTATTGGGTCTTGCGGAAGATGGATTTCCTTTTGTGGGATTAATTCACGTGTCAATCACGGAACCATTATTAGACGAAGAAAAACAAAATATTAAATTTTCAACTCTTTAGGCTAATAGCGGATTAGGAACTGAAGCGGGGAAATCTTTTGACGATTATCTTATTGATGTTAAAATGGATCAGTTTGCATGGTGGTCAAGTGAAAATCAAGTTAAAAGATTAATGAAATTAACACTACCTGATTTCATTGGAATATCTTCTTATGGATTAGAATTTTATAAGGATAATAATATTGTAATTTGTACGTCAGATGTTTATCACCAGAAATTAGCAGCCTGTTCTTTAAATCCAAACACCTCTAATCTACTTGTGCTTAAAATCAAAAATCATTTTCTAAAAAATAGGGAGAAATACCAATTGGTTTTAAATGAAGTTCCTACTTGATTATTATATGATAATCTCTTTCAGCTGGTAGATTATATTAAGGACATCTTTTTAATTTTTTCCTTATTTTTGTGAAAAACTTATAACTCATGAAACAATTACTGCTGTTCTGCGCAGTTCTATTTTTGCATCTTTATTCTTGTCAGCTTAAAATGGATTCAACTGTAATTTTGTATAGTAAGAATTCACTTATCTACCCATCCATGAGCAGTTCTTGCTATGGAAGTGGGGATTATAGTAAGAAGTACGAACCTCAAAATATGCTTTTTGTCACTGAGATTTCTGAGTGCAAAAACTATTCAAGTACAAAGGATATTATTGGTTTTTATTTTGACGGAAAAAAGTATTACATGGTTGATGATGTCGACGATAAAAATGCTTTTTTTGTCAGTGGCAAGCGAAGACAGCTATCAGATCTAAAAAATAAATTCAAAAACTTTTCGCAAGCAGAGATCGACAGTATTGATTCTTGGTCAAAGCGATTATCAGAAGCTTATATGCGTCAGCTTAGAAAAGAAGCTTCTGATAAAGTTTTCAGCAAAGAAAAAAATGGAATCGCCATCCTTGCTGCCCATCCGACAGAAGAATATTCATTTACAGGGGCAAAATTTAAAATATTGAATTTCAGTCGAAAAACAATTAAATACATCACTTTCAATTTCTACGGAAAAAATGCAGTAAATGACAGAGTGGGTAAGAATGTAAGTAGAAAAGGAATTGGGCCGGTCGAAAGTTCAGCAACAGGATCTTGGTTATTTGATGATGTTTGGCTTACTGACATCGTTGAATCCATGAAATTACTTTCAGTAAATATTATTTATATGGATGGTACAACAAGAGTTGTAACAATAACAGATAACCATTGGTTGGATGAAGAAGATTTAGATCATTTAGATCGTCTGCTAGAGTAAAAGTCTAATTGACTAGAGATGTTGTTAATGTCTTTGTTTATAATCGATTTAACGTACTGATTAACTTTTCCTTCTCACCACTACCTGTAGTTGAAAATCTTAACAAAGGAACTTTATACTTGTCTAAAACCTCATTTTTCATACGATCTCTTTCGGCTTGTCGGCTTTCTAGTTTATGATATTCATAGCCGTCAACTTCTATAGCCAGAACAGGATTTTTCCCCAGCTTATTATAGATAAGAAAATCAAGATGTGTGGCATGATGTCTAGCATATTTTTCTTCTTCAGGACTTAATCTGGAAAAATCTAATAGTAAATTTCTCAATGGATAATGCAGAATAATGCCATACTTTGAAAATTGATCATCTGATAAAACTTCCTTAATTAACAGATACATAAGATTCTCGCTATCGAAAACAGATTTCTTTTTTTGATCCGATAAAAGCGCTCTTCTTTTTTCTTCATATCCTTTGTACAGGTAATCAAAAATAGAATGGACTTCACTGTTTATTACCTTAAAATTATTGTAATCAATATAGCGGATCAGGTCTGAGATATTCGTGTCATTATCATTTTCATTTCCATTTACCAACAAAATCAGCTGATCTTTGGCTCTAGAAATGGCTACATTTAGTCGGTTGGGATTGTCGGTAAATTCTGAAATTTCATTGTCTACTGTGGAGAGAATAATCACGTCATTTTCTCTTCCCTGAAATTTATCCACCGTATCAGCTTTGATATCTATTCCCTGAAATGTTCTCTGTAAAGCTAAGGTCTGATTACGGTAAGGGGTTACAATTCCCAGATTGACACCCTCAAGCTTTTGCTGTGGAATGATTTCCTTGATAATTACATCAATCTGCCGCTGATTTTCTCTCTGGCGGGCATGGTTACCTTCAGTTGTTTTATAGACTAATAAAGGTTCTCTTTCTGTCTGTCCTTCCGAAAGGATGATCAACTGATCATTATAAAATTTACGGTTACAAAAATCTATTATTTTAGGATGGCAGCGGTAATGTTCTTTTAACAGGGTTTTAGGCACATTCGGAAATAATTCTGTTACAGACGAAAGCAGGCTATGATTAGAATAGCGATAAGCTTCCGGAATATCATAATTCTTAAAGATCTGATCCGTATTTTCTGCTGTTACAGAATCCACGACATTGGGAAGCTGTTTTAAATCTCCCACAATGACCGCCTGTTTTGCGCAGGATAATGCCAGTACACCCGTTGCAAGATCCACCTGTGAAGATTCATCAACAATCACATAATCGTAGACTACATTTTCAGCGAGGCTTCTTCTTAAAGAGTACGTCGTACTCATAATTACAGGATAATCTTTAATAAATTCTTCTGATTTAAAACGAAGATCCCATTCTGTGTATTCTGAACGTTCCTGTCCTTTATATTTTTGGTAGAGTTTGTTTTTAAACAGTTGCATTGATCCTTCAGTATATTCTTTCATTTTATCATGGAAGGAAAAATGCTGTAACGTATTTTGAAGCTCCTGCTTTCTGATAGTAAGCTCTGAAATTTTTATCCCATAGTATTTTGACTGAACAATTCTGATCATTTCTTCATACGATAAGGTATAAAAAATCTTATCTCTTACCCCATATAAGAAAGGAAATATCAGTTTGCGCCACCAATAAAATCTCTTACTGGTTTTCTCGTACTCCTCCAAGGTAACCCATAATGAAAGCAGCTGATCTGAACTTACATTTCTTTTAAAACGAATTTCGGTTGCTAAAGCGACATCATCCGTAAAATGCTGATGCTCTGTAT
>NZ_JBFRGA010000248.1:0-3243 GCF_052115105.1 Chryseobacterium sp. 2TAF14 | reverse complement strand
GTCGTGCACTACTCCATTCTCATCGGTTTTTGCCTGTGGTAAAGGTCTTAAAGTCTTGGTAAGAAGTGTAAAGTTTTTTACCAAAACTGTTTTTTCACCAACCTGAGTTGTGAACAATTCTCCTTCGATCCCGATAATATCACCGATATCTAAAAGGTGTTTGTAAACATCGTTGTATAAAGTTTTATCTTCTCCGGTACAGATTTCGTCTCTGTTGAAGTACACCTGAATTCTACCTGTAGAATCCTGCAATTCAGCAAAAGAAGCTTTCCCCTGAATACGACGGGACATCAATCTTCCCGCAATCTTCACCTGTTTACTTTCTGCGAAATCCTGTTTTATAGATTCTGTGGTATCCGTAACTGTGTATTCTTCCGCCGGGAATGCGTTGATCCCCATTTCAACAAGCTTATTCAGCTTTTCTCTTCTAATAATTTCCTGTTCTGATAATTGCATTGTAATTCAATTTTTTCGAATTGCAAAAATAGTGAATTTTAAGGTTTTATGAAACCTGAATTTTAATTTAACCGCAAAAGTCACAAAAGTTCCATCTTGAATTGAAGTTGTGCGTATTTCCTATCTAAAGTTCACAAAAAAAAATGATTCAAATTATTGCTGAAAATATTATTGTAACACAAATGCAGCCCGACTTGAGCGGAAATCCTTTTGTGAGGAAGAATGACGAACAAAAGATTGGGAGCGGAAGGCGGAATAGCTGCCCAAATAGAAAAAAGTAAATTTTAAAAACGGCTTCTTTTATTTTCAGGAATAAAAGTCCAAGCTAAAATCCTGCTTACTTTCTGACCTTGAGACATTTCAATAGTTTTTATGTCTACCGCTTTTAGTCTTTTTAAAAGTGAATTTAATCTGAAAAGATTTTCTTTTTTGGAAATTAAACAGGTAAACCAAAGAATCTGTGATGAAAATTGTACACTTTCTTCAATCATTTTGGAGACAAAAGCTATTTCTCCACCTTCACACCAAAGTTCAGATTGTTGTCCGCTAAAATTCAGATTTGGAGTTTTAATTTTAGATTTGTTGAGATTTTTTGTTTTTCGCAAATTACCTTTCATGGCAGACTCTTCAGAATCATGGAAAGGCGGATTGCACATTGAAAACTGAAAACGCTCTTCCGAAGAAATGATATTTTTAAAAATCTGATTTGGATTTTTCTGAAATCTAAGTTCTATTTCAGACGATAAATCAGGATTTTCATTTAAAATTTGCTGTGCATTTTGAAAGGAATCTTTATTGATATCTGTTCCCACCATTTTCCAACCGTAAGATTTGTGAGCAATCAGCGGATAAACCAGGTTTGCTCCTGTTCCGATATCTAAACCTTTTACAGAAGAATTTTTGGGGATTTCAGTCTGGTTTTCAGCCAATAAATCTGCTAAATAATGAATATAATCTGCTCTTCCCGGAATGGGCGGGCAAAGATTTCCATCAGGAATATCCCAGTTTTTAACTCCGTAAAAATGCTGCAGCAAAGCTTTATTCAGAAGTTTTACAGCTTTCGGGATACTGAAATTAATGGTTTGATTTCCGTAAGGATTGGTAAAAACATAGTGTTTCAATTCCGGCACACAAGAAATCAGCAGGTCAAAATCATAAGAATTTTTATGCAGATTTCTTGGGTGCAGAGTTGATTTTCCGGCAGTCATTTATTTGTTCTGACTTAAAATAAATTCCACCATTTTTTTGGCATCTTCTTTTGAAACTTGCGGGTGAGGCTGCATCGAAACACTTCCCCAAACTCCGCTTCCGCCCTCTATAATTTTTGATGCCAACATTTCAATATCTTTATCAGAATATTTTTCGGCAATTTCTTTATAAGACGGACCTATCGTTCTTTCCACAGCATTATGACAAGCCATACAATCTGAAGCTTCAATTAAATCTTTACCCGAAACATTGCTGTTCACCGGGGTTGAAATATCTGTAGAACCGGTTGACAGAGCTTGTGAATCTTCTTTTTTAGAACAGGAAGCAATAAATAAGCTTATCAATCCTGTCAAAAACAGTTTTTTCATTATTTTGCAGCTGTAGAATCTGTTGCAGGTGCAGGTGTTGCAGCCGGAGCCGGTGTAGAATCTGTTTTTGCAGCAGTTGAATCTACCACTGTAGGTGTTGCAGGTTCTTCCAACATAATGTTACTGTCTTGTAAAGATTTGTCATCTTTTTTTGAACAGCTTACTGCTACTAAACTTCCTAAGAATACGATTGCTAATACTTTTTTCATTGCTTTTCTAATTTGGTCACAAAAATATAAAAAATAAAGTTGCAAATGCGAGATTTAGAGCTATTTTAAATCATATATAAACCGATTTTAAAAAGTTAAAAATAAATTTTCTGTTATTTTTTATTTTGATATTAAAAAAATTTCTACATTTGCTCCATGATTATTTCTAACAACAAAAATTGGTGGTGGCACTCAAACTCTTCGTCGGGTCTGATGCTATTGTCGTGTTGTTATATTACAGCTTGAATTCTATAGAAAAATATACAGAGACTTTGACGATTGCGTTGAAGTCTTTTTTTTGTTCCATATTTAAAAAATTATAAAAATGTTCAGCAATACAATTCATATAAAAACCACCTCAAAAAAAACTTTAGGAGATTTACAAACTCCCATGAATATTTATCTTCAGATCAGAGATAAATTTCGTGATACCATTTTGCTTGAAAGTTCAGATGCAAAAAGTATCGACAATAATTTTTCTTTCATTGCCGTAAACGCAATTTCAGGGATCGAAATAAAAAATCTTAATGAGTATGAAATCAAATTCCCTAATGAAAATCCTGAAAAAAAGTCTTTAGAAAACGTAAAAGTAACCCAATTGCTGAATGATTTTTCTAAAGTTTTTGTTTGCGAAAAAACCAATGACAGTATAGAAGAAACTGCGCAAAGTCTTTTCGGATATACGAGTTTTGAAGCCGTTCCTCTTTTTGAAAACATTAGTTTTAAACCTCAAAGTAAAGAAGTTGAAATTCCGATCCTTCGTTACAGGCTGTATCAATATGTGATTGCGATCAATCATTTTAATGATGAAATGCATCTTATCRAAAACAAAATTGATGGTGTAAAATCTGAAATGCTGCTGTTGCAGGATTTGATTAAAAATAAAAACGCCCTTGTTTATCCATTTGAAAAAGACGGCTCCGAAACCTCTAATCTTACTGATAACGAATATCTTAAATTGGTAGAAAAAGCGCAGAAGCATTGCAAACGAGGTGATGTAT
>NZ_JBFRGA010000247.1:0-7749 GCF_052115105.1 Chryseobacterium sp. 2TAF14 | reverse complement strand
ACCTAAATCAGTATAATCTCCTTTAAGTTTAAGATTGACTTCATAAGGAGACTCAATAGTTTGTTTTAGTGATAAGAGAAATTTTAATAGTGAGCTTTTACCACCACTATTTTCTCCAATTAAAATATTAATCCTTGAAAATTTAAAAGATTGATTTTTAAAACTTCTAAAATTATTGATTGATAAATCAAACATAAGCAGTATTTTGAAACGTAAATATATAAATTTTATAATATCCCACCTTATAATAAAGTGGGATTAAAAAAATCAACTCAAAAACCAATGATAATCAGAATCACCATTGATACTTTGTTGAATACCTTTAGTAAAATCAAAAGCATTCAAATTTCTATCTAAGAAAGTATCTATGTAACTGCTCTTATTGGCTTGTGTAAAGAGATTGTAAAGATTCCATAGATTTATATCTCCATAATTATCTCTACAAAAACTTTCATCTTCATAATAATCTTTTGTAATGGTATTAATATGACCATCTGTAAATTGGAGTAATGGTATCTTTAATTTCTCTTTTTTAGGCAGATGTTGATACAATCTTGTTCTACCCAAAAATTGAGCAAATTGATGTTCAGTTAATGAGTAATCTGCAAACTGTTTCATTTCTGATAAATGTTTCTCTGCATTATAATTGTTAAGTAGCTGGAAAAGTTTAGATTGTAGTTCTTCATAGGAACTTACTTTTAAATCGTCAACAAACCCATCACTCCATACACAAAGATTACAGCATACTTTGTTCTGAAAACCAACAAAAAATTTGAACTTTTCAAAAGTCTTCTTATTGTATAGATTCTCCTGATTATATGCTCTAACTCCGCCAATTGCTAATGACAATTCATTACCGTTAATAACATCTGTAATGGCTGGTATTTTAACAATAAAAGCCATCCTTTCATAATAGATGGTTTTCTCATGGTCTAACAAATCCTTTACATTCTTATAAATAGCACCTGGAGTTCTACCTTTGATTTGATGAGAAACCCTTATTTCAGGTTCACTTATAGAATGGTTAGGAAATACATTAGCAATGCAGTTTTGAGATATTTCTATGAACTCCTGGTGACTAATAGTCTTTTCGTTATCCTTGCTGAATACAGGTATGATGCATTCATTTTTTAAATGTTGTAAATTAATTTCCTGTGTATTAGCTTCTATGAAAGGTTTGTGGACATATTCATTTTGGCTTTGTAAAGAATTCAAGTAAATTTTTTCCTTACCTGGAGTTGGAATATATTTATTATCTCCAGGTAACTTTTCAATTATTGCATCGTTGATTGGTCTTAAATCAAAAGCCTGCTCTAAAGTGGCAGGCTTAATGTGTCTTAGTGTGTCCATTTGTTGAATGATTTTTAGGATTGGATAATTGTATTAAAAGACTTTTTTTCTCTTCATAATGGGGCTTTAGGTTCTCTTGATATTCAGGATATTGCTTGTACAAAGCCAGTAATTCAGCTATATTATTACAGTATTGGATTTGTTGAATTACCTGCTGTTCATTTAGAATATTTTGATTTCCAGGTACGCCACTATTACACCAATCTAAAATCAGCTTCCCTGTCAACTCACTTATTTGAAATTCAGGCTTTCCCATGAATAAGCCAGTTCTATCTTTACTTGATACAGCAAAATGTTTTATATCAATATCAAAAACCAAAGTAAATTCATAATCTAATCCATCTCTTTGAACTGATTTCAAACCTACTTTCTCAGGAATGTATTTACCATCTTTTTGGTTCAATACATAATCCTGTTTAGTTCTCATAGTGGCAATAATATGAGCATTAGCTTGAAGAATTTTATCTACAAATGCTTTCTGTCTTTGTGTAACCTTTGCCCAATTAGTAAAGCTGTTTCCTGCCAATTTGGAATGAAAATCCAACAGTTCATCCCATTCATGAGAAATGGAATCTATAATAATAACTTCCATTCCCGCTTTTTCACAAACTTCAATAGCTATAATGTAATTCTCAGGTGTGAATGGTGGTGTCATTGTCAGAACATTGTAATTACCCAAATGAGCATACAAATCAGCACTCCCATTTTCTGTATCAATTACAGCTACTTTGGATAATCCGCCATTAGTTAATCCTTGTGCTATTAGTAAGGAAGAATATGTTTTTCCTGTTCCTGATGCACCTTGTAGAGCCATTTTGATTTTGGCTCTCTTTCTTTCGCTTTGTCTTAATTGCATAATATTTTTTGTTTAATGGTTAATATTTAAAATTTAATTTCTTTAAACATTTGAAGTATATCTATTTCCAGGTGACATTCAAAAAATAAAAAACCAACCTCAAGATTTTGAGATTGGTTTGAAAAATGTCCAAATTTTACTGTCGAGTCTTATATAGTAAAATGTAAAAAAATAGATATTATTAGTATTTTCCATAAAATGGGTCATTGGTATATTCATCAATTACATCCTTTTGTTCCCATTCAATTTTACCAGATTGTAGTAACCAAGAATCTTGAAAGTCATAAATCAAATTAATGTATTCTAATGGGTCTGGTAGGGGAATAACATTTGTAACTGCTAAAATTTTTCCAGAGAAATCTCCAATTGCCTTGTTTGTCTCCTGTATGGAGATATTCTGTCATACATTTTAGTCTTAGGGTTTTCATAAAATAAATCATTAGAGTAAAGTGTACCTCTAATTATAACATTCTTTGTCTGAATTTAATGTGAAAAATGAATCATTAAAAAAAGATTCTTCAAAATAATAATCAAGCATACTCTGAACATTATCTTCTGCGAACTTATATTTTGATACCTTTATAATACTTGTTAATTTACAATTGACGAATTGATTATTCCAAGCTGCCCAATAAATGTAATTGGATAAATTCTTGCCATAAATATCATAAGTGATAGACAAATAACCATCACCTTCCTGTAGTTTATACCAATCATATGAGGGAAAGTGGCTTTTAATATCCGAGGATAATTTCTCCAAATCATTTATTCCAGTCTCAATATGACTTCTTTTTTCTTGATAGAAACTGTGTAAAATGTTGTCTTGCCTATTTAATGATATATAATTCGATTGATACTTCTTATCATCAAAATTGAAATAGCCCAAAGAGAGAGTTTTCAGATAATTTGCATCAGAATTTTCATAAATTATCGCCTTTTCAGGTGAAGGCATTATGATGAAAACTTTTGATTTGTTTCTTACCCTTGCTACAGCTTGTATCACTGAATTAATTCTATCTGTAAATATTCCAAATGGATTTTTGCCGTTATCGGCATATGCAAATTTTAGAGGTAAAATAATAAATAAAGAGGTATTTTCATCATCAATACTTATTCCAGTTTTGAATTTTGTTCCTATGTTACATCCTTCAAAATCAAAATCTTCATTATTGTTTCCTGTAACAAGATTTAGTGAACCGTAATGGTTACTAATAGCTTGCCCAATTGATGAATTATATATGTTCTTTGCAAGTTTTTCAGAAAAGCATAAAATATTAATATACTTAGAATATTCGAACTGTTCTTCTACCAAATCTTTGATATATTGGTCATCTTGTTTAAACTGATAACTATTATAAAAACATAGATGTAGCTCACTCAATTTATTTAATTGTTGAATTCTTTTACTTTCAATTATTTTTATTCTTTTATTAGTCAGCTCAGCAAGAAACTTGATTACAACTTTTGACGCTTCACTAAAGGTTGCACTTGCCACAATAACTTTATGAATTACCTCATTCCATTTATAGAGATTTGGTAGTAAAAGAGGATTAAAAGTATCAAGTGATTCATGAATTTCATCAAATATAAATATTACTTTCTCATTATTTTCTTTGCATTTTGATATTAAATATTCATAGTATTCTCTCTTAATATCTTTTTGTTTATAAGCTACTGTACCTGCATCACCAAGTAAACTCTTAACTGAAATTAATTGAATCGGCTTTTCATAAAAATCTTTAAAATCATTTTTACCTACTCCTATGCTATCCAACTCTTGATAATCAAAATAAATATTATCTAACCCACTTTTTTCTTGAATTTTTGAAGCATAATCCTTATTAAGTGACTTAAAAGGGGTGATAATAATAATCTTATATTTGTTCCTTTTTTTATTCTCATGATAATAATGTTTTACAAAATTGTCGATAATTGCAGTTGTTTTTCCTTGCCCAACACCTGCATTAATAATAGTCGTATCAATTTTACTTAAATCAACAACATTTTCAAGAGCATCTGAAATAAAACCTTCCTCATTAGGTTCAATAATAGTTTTTTCGGCATCATCAAATATATATCCATCAAAGTCAGATATGTTTATCTGTTTAAAATCGATAGGCTTTTCCTGAAAAGGGATAACATTTATTTTTTGCATTGTATTTAACTGTGTTGTAAAATTAATACAACACAGTTAATAAATGAAGTTATTTTAGTTTTTTACTTAATTCTATCATATAATCATTGACTTTTCCTATCCATAATTTTAGCATAATATTTCATTATAGAGCAAAACTGTTGTAGCAAAAGTTTTTCTGGCAGTATGATGCGTGATTCTTTTCTTTATATTAAGAATTTCAGCAATTTCTTTTAAAAATGAATTAAAATTCTGATTACTTATGACAGGTAATAGGGTTTCATATTTACCTTCATACTTTTTCAATACAATTTCAGCTCTTCTTAGCAACGGTATTGTCAGATTCTTTTTGGTTTTCTTTCTATAAATGTGAATCCACTTCCTGCCATCAAATCCTTCAACAATATGATGCTTTTGAAGTGTTGACATTTCCTCAAAAGCTAATCCACTGTAACAACAGAATACAAACATATCAGCAACATTTTGAAGTCTATCCTGTCTGAATCTATGCTTTTCAAAAATTATTAGTTCATTGTGATCCAGGTAAACTATTTCATTATTTACCTTCACAGGCTGGTATAATAAAAAAGGATCTCTTTCCAAGAAACCTTCTGCCAAAGCAATTTTAATAATCTTCCTTAACCTCTCAATATGTTTGTTGATAGTTATTTGCTTGAAAGACTTCTCAGCTTTAAGATAGAAATCGTAATCCAGAAGAAACTTCATTGTTAAATCTTCTAAACTAAAATTGTTCTTCTTATATTCATGTTTCAAAAAGCTTGTAATGTGTCTCTGACTTTCTTTGAATTTAAGTAATGTAGAATGAGAATAACCCTTCCCTATCAGTTTTTCCATTCTGCTGTTGTGCAGATTAAACACTTCAATAAGAGTTTTGGATTCTTTTATATCTTCTCCTTTATATGTTTGATACAAATCCTCAATTGTAAAATTTTCCTTCTGCACTTGAAGCAATAAAAAAGCCTGATTAATCTCTTGTTTAATCAGGCTTAGTTGCGTGTTAATCTGTTTACTATCTTTAGTTTGAGAATCAACCTTTTGTAATTTAGCATTCCATAAATCAGGATTTACAAATAATCCTGTGGAGAATGGCTTTCTTTTTAAATTGTAGGTTATTCTACATTCTATAGGACAAACTCCTTTTGAGTTTGCTTTTGTTTTTTTTATAACGAATAAAATATTTACCATGAATAAAGGGTTTAAGATGGGAACCTCGAGAAAGATGGGAACCTATATGGGAACCTAAATAGGAGTCTTTAGAAAATTTAGGGTACGCCTAAAAGTATGCCTCCAAAAACACAATTTCAGAAATTTAAAAGAGAAAATTTAATTTTCCGAAAAACATAATCTGCTGAATTTCAAACACAAAAAAGGAGAACCATTTCTGATTCTCCTGTTGGTAGCGGGGACACGACTCGAACGTGCGACCTCCGGGTTATGAGCCCGACGAGCTACCTACTGCTCTACCCCGCGGTATATTTTTWAACGTTTACCGAAAACGTTATTMTTAGTAGCGGGAACCGGACTCGAACCGATGACCTTCGGGTTATGAGCCCGACGAGCTACCTACTGCTCCATCCCGCGATATTGGATTGCAAATATACGAATATTTTACGAAACCGCAAGCAATCCTTTAAATAAAGGCATATTCTTTGATTCAGTATAAATATTCGTACATTTGTTTATGGCAAAAATTTTGAAAATATATCCCGACAATCCTCAGGAAAACCTTATCAACGAGGTGATTAAAACCCTGAATAACGGCGGACTGATTATTTATCCGTCTGATACGATCTATGCTTTAGGCTGCAATATTTTTGATATTAAAGCCATGGAAAAACTGGCACAGATCAAGAAACAGAAACTTGAAAAAGCAAAGTTTTCGATTATCTGTAATGATTTAAGCCATTTGTCTGATTTTACAAGACCAGTTGACACCTCAGTTTTCAGGTTTCTAAAAAGCCATCTTCCAGGTCCATTCACATTTATTCTTGAAGCAAACAAAAGTTTGCCTTTAGCTTATAAAAATCACAAAACTATCGGTATTCGTGTTCCCGATCATTCAATTCCGCAGCTGATTGTGGAAAAACTGGGTCACCCGATTGCATCAACTTCAATAAGAGATGATGATGAAATTATAGAATACTCTACAGATCCTGAACTTATCGCTGAAAAATATGATCATTTGGTGGATATCGTAATCGATTCGGGTTATGGTGATAATGTGGCTTCAACTATTGTTGATCTGACATCAGGAGAGCCGGAAATTATCCGTCAGGGAAAAGGCGAAATCTAAAATAGTTGACGGTTTTTAGTTGATGGTTGATGGTTTGAGATACAATATTTCAAAATTAAAAATAGATGATTAAATACTCAAAAAATTATTTATTAAAAATATGAGTCTGAACGGAAGATATTCAATAGGCATAATCCTTACTTTCGTATTGCTTGCCGTTTCAATGCTGTATTCAATCCCACTGATCAATTTATTTTTTAAATATAAAACCTTAACAACCGATCTGTTTTTTTATAACAGGCTTTCGCTTTGGTTAATTTTAATTCTTGTATTGACTTATAATTTCTTAATAGAAAACAGGTCATTTTTTGTTTGGGAAGAAAAAAAACACTCACCTTTATTTTATTTGGGTGCAATAGTCGCATTGTATTTTATCAGTTTGTTTGGCGGAGCTTTCCTCAATGGAATTATTTCTCTCATAGCTGAGGAAAAAGTGAGTGAAAGGCTTTTAGAACTAAAAATTTTATTCAAAAACAATTATTTCCTTATCATTTTTACTTGTCTTACCGCTGCAGTTATCGAAGAATTACTGATGCGAGCTTACATTCAGCCAAGAATTGAGAAAATATACAATAGCCCGGCATTAGGAGTTATTATTTCTGCACTTTTGTTTGGCATTTTACACAGCACTTACGGAACGATCGTTCAGGTTGTAGTTCCCTTTTTTATTGGGATCGTATTTGCTTTATTTTATAAAAAATATTCGAACATTAAAATTCTGATCGTTTGTCATTTCCTGATCGACTTTATTTCAATGATGCTCATGAATTTTATTGATCCTAAACATCTATCTTTACTTTACTTATGAAAATTATCACCTCTCCTGCCAAATTAATGAATGTAGAAAACTCAACCGACTTATTGAGAACATCTACCCCAAAATT
The DNA here is from genome assembly GCF_052115105.1 of Chryseobacterium sp. 2TAF14. NCBI lineage: Bacteria > Pseudomonadati > Bacteroidota > Flavobacteriia > Flavobacteriales > Weeksellaceae > Chryseobacterium > Chryseobacterium sp. 2TAF14. Next base: position 211 of record NZ_JBFRGA010000247.1, on the reverse strand, counting down.
CATCGAAGAAGCAGCGTTGATTCAGTCTCATTTAAAACATAAATCTCCAAAATATCTTTCTGAACTAATGGAAATTTCGTCAAAATTGGCAGACGAAAACTGGGAAAGAAACCAAAAGTGGAAACCCAAACCTACCGCAAAAGAATCTGCTCCTGCAATGTTTGCATTCACAGGAGAAGTGTATCGCGGACTTGATGCAAAAACATTAGAC
>NZ_JBFRGA010000246.1:0-3317 GCF_052115105.1 Chryseobacterium sp. 2TAF14 | reverse complement strand
TGCATTAAGAGAATATCTTTGATATTTTAAGAAACTGCTTAATTTGTTTACAAATCTTAAAATTTCTTTATTACTTATAGAACTTAATGGTTAAAGTCTTATGTTATAAAATCATTACCGCTCCAACGGTAGAATTACTCGTTTCATCAATTAGAATCGCATTTCCGGTTGATTTGCTTTCTTCAAAACTGTCAAAAACCAAAGGTGAAGCTGTTTTTAATTTTACTTTCACCACTTCATTCAATTTAATGCTTTCAGTAATTGGAGTTTGTTCTAAAGTATTGACATCAATTTTATATTCGATTTCTTTTATAATCGCTTTCAGGGTTTTGCTTTTATGCTGGATGAAATATTTATTGCCTTCGGTCAGTTCTTTTTTGTCGAGCCAGCAAACTACGGCTTCAAGCTCATTTTCAACTTTGGGTTGCTGATTGGTTTTTACTAAAAAATCTCCACGACTGATGTCGATATCATCTTCAATATGAATCACCGCTGGTTGATTGGTAAATACAAATTCAGTCTCCTTTCCACCGGTTTCAATTTTTGAAATCTTCGTCTGAATATTTTGCGGAAGAACCGTAATCTCATCACCTTTTTTATAAATTCCCGAAATCACTTCTCCGGCATAACCTCTGTAATCGTGCAGCTCATCGGTTTGTGGACGGATCACATACTGCACCTGGAATCTCGGATTTTCATTTTCCTGATTTCCATTAATTTCAACATTTTCAAGAAAGTCTAAAAGTGTTTCTCCGCTGTACCAATTGGTTTTCTCAGATTTAGAAACAATATTATCTCCATGAAATGCCGAAATCGGGAAATAACTGACGTTTTCGAGCTTCAGTTTTTTGGCAACCAATTCATATTGCGCTTTAATATCATTAAAAACTTCTTCAGAATAATCTACCAAATCCATTTTATTGATCGCAACCACCACGTTTTTCATTTTTAATAATGAAGCAATGATCGAATGCCTTCTTGTCTGCTCGATGACACCTTGTCTTGCATCGATCAGAATAACAATCAATTGCGAATTTGACGCTCCCGTAATCATATTTCGGGTGTACTGAATATGTCCCGGTGCATCTGCAATTATAAATTTCCTTTTCGGCGTTGAAAAATATCGGTACGCCACATCAATTGTGATTCCCTGCTCTCTTTCAGCTCTCAAACCGTCGGTTAAAATGGCAAGGTCAATTCCGTTTTCGTTTTTATTTTTTGATTGTTTTTCTAAAGCTTCAAGCTGGTCAATCAATATATTTTTGCTGTCGTAGAGAAGTCTTCCGATCAGCGTACTTTTGCCGTCGTCTACACTTCCTGCGGTGATAAATCTTAGTATGTCCATAAGTTTATTTATTAATGATAATTGATGAATGATCATTGATCAATTATCGCTTATCATTTATATTAAAAATAGCCTCCTTTTTTCCTATCTTCCATCGCGGCTTCGGTAACTTTATCGTCGATTCGGGTTTCGCCACGCTCGGAAATTTTGGAAGCGGTAATTTCGTTGACTACCTCATCCAAAGTTTCAGCTGAACTTTCAACAGCTGCGGTACAGGTCATATCTCCAACCGTTCTGTAACGGACTTTTTTGTTTTGAATCTTATCATTTTCATCAATTTGGATAAAATCTGAAACCGCAATTAATTGTCCATCATATTCAATGACATCACGATTGTGAGCGAAATAAATTGATGGAAGCTGGATATTTTCTTTTTTGATATAATTCCAAACGTCAAGCTCTGTCCAGTTTGAAATAGGGAAAACTCTTACGTTTTCACCTTTATTGATTCTTCCGTTGTAAATATTCCACAATTCAGGGCGTTGTAATTTAGGATCCCATTGTCCGAATTCATCACGGACAGAGAAAAATCGTTCCTTTGCTCTGGCTTTTTCCTCATCTCTTCTCGCTCCGCCAATACAGGCATCAAACTGAAATTCTTCAATCGTATCCAATAAAGTATGGGTTTGCAACCAGTTTCTTGAAGCAAATTTTCCTTTTGGCTCTGTTAATTTTTTAGCTTTAATCGTGTCTTCCACTTTTCGCACAATTAATTCGGCGCCAAGACTTTCGGCAAAATAATCTCTGAACTGCAACGCTTCAGGAAAATTGTGTCCCGTATCAATATGCACAAAAGGAAAAGGAATTTTCATCGGAGCGAAAGCTTTTTTCGCCAAATGAACCAATGTAATCGAATCTTTTCCGCCACTGAAAAGCAAGGCTGGTTTTTCAAACTGAGCCGCAATTTCACGCATGATATAAATGCTTTCAGCTTCTAGTTGTTCGAGATAGTCTAGTTTATATTCAGTCATTATTATTTGAAAAATTAAATTAAAATTAATGAGAATGCAGACCGCATTCCTTTTGTGAAGTTTCCCACCACCAACGTCCCGCTCTGGGATTTTCGCCCTCCACAATTGCTCTTGTACAAGGTTGACAACCAACACTGATGAAACCTTTTTTGTGTAAAGACAATTCCTGAACTTTATTTTGTTCTAAATAATTTAAAACATCCTGATACGTCCAGTTGATAAGCGGATTGTATTTGTAAAGTTTTCGTTCTTCATCCCACTCCAGAATCGGCATATTTTCACGGTTTTCAGATTGTTCGGAACGAAGTCCGGTAATCCAGACTTTGGCATTTTCCAAAGCTCGGTTTAGAGGTTTTACTTTCCGGATGAAACAACATTCTTTTCTGTTTTCTACAGAATGATAGAAAGCATTAATTCCTTTTTCAACGACATATTTTTCAACATCAGAAGGTTCGGGAAAATAAACTTCGGTTTTCTTTTGATAACGTGAATTATTTTTTGAAAGCAGATCGTAATGCTCATAAAAAAGTCTTCCCGTGTCTAACGTGAAAACTTTTATCGGTAAATTATTTTTGAAAACAGCATCTGTAATAACCTGGTCTTCCTGACCAAGCGAGGTTGAGAAAACAACCCCTTCTGAGAATTTAGAAGAAATAAAATCTAATCCTTCTTCCAAAGTAAGCTGCTGCAAAGTATCAATCTCTTCTTTTGAAAACATAATTTCCTGTTTGATACCAACAAATATCGAACAAAAATATTATCCTACCAAATAAGTAGACTTATAAAATCTAAATTATGATTTAATTAATCTATTAAATCTAAAAGTGTTTTTTCTTCCAAAATTTTAAGTGAAGCATCCCTTACTTCAATTAAAACATCATGCAAACTGCAATGATCTTCATTACAATCTGCACATTTTTCGTAAAAATTAAGACTTACGCACGGAAGTAAAGCAATTGGGCCATTCACCAAACGAATGATTTTCGCGAGCTTTACATTTT
>NZ_JBFRGA010000245.1:0-3338 GCF_052115105.1 Chryseobacterium sp. 2TAF14 | reverse complement strand
CAGTATGGCCAGTCTGCAATTTTACCGCCCAACAGATCTTCATCCATTTTATCGAAAATAGATGCTGCTTTAGTACCCGCAATAGATACAACATATTCATTGATACCCTCAACCGTCTGACTTGGGTACTTAAATACGATCATGGTATTAGTGGCAGTTGCAGTGCCATCTTTATTTATATCCTTAGGTTTTACAACAACATAAGGTCCCCACGCTACGGTAACCTTTACCGGAAAATCGGCAGTAGCAATAATTCCAGGTAATTCTTTGGCAAATTGGGACTGAATTGCCTGTGCAGCCGAAGCCGGATCAGTGGCATTTTCTTGCGGAGGTGCAAAATTTGCGATCATAGACATGATGAATGTCATTTGATAATCATTGTAATTCATTGGTTTTAGTTTTTTTTTAAAGAAATAGTTTAAAAGAGATTATTGAATAGGTAAATGGCGGTATACTATATGTCCGCCCAGCCAGGTTTCTTGTACTGTGATATTGCGCATATTCATACTGATTTTATCATGTGGCATGCTCAATGGGTCTTCTGCAAGAATAATAAAATCTGCAAAATGTCCTTTAGGCAAAGAGCCAGCCCATTTTTCCGCATAACATTGCCATGCTGCATCATACGTGGCTGCACGCAAAGCTTCTTCAGGACTGAGACATTCAGTTTTATTGAGAACAGGTGAGAAGTCATACTCCGGTGGACGTGCTTCCATAACACGGGTAATAGATTGTTCCATCATCCGTAAGGGCCCGATGGGGGTCACGGTGTGATCGCTGTGAAGGGAGATCCTTAATTTTTTATCAAGGGCAGATTTGCAAAGATCCAGCATATCCACTTTATCATATCCGCCTAATTTTTGGCCTTTGAAGATGATATCCTTAAAAGCGAATCCCCAATAACCGACATGGCCTATTAAAAAACTCGGTGAGATACCCAGTTCGGCCATTTCATCAAGTTGTTTTCGATCGCTGAATAAAGAGCAATGCTCAATGCGGTTACGGAGCGGAGTTCCTACATATAATTTAAATGCCTCACGGTATGCATCGATGGTTAGTGTTACTGCCTTGTCGCCGTTGGCATGGATCATAATGGGCCAACCTTTATCTATCATGATCGATTTGATCAGTGCGGGATAGGTGTCTTGTGGCTTGAAATCAAAAATACCAGCCTTATTCGTATCCGGAGGACAGGCGTAATCTTCCGACTGGTAACCCGTAAGTCCCTGATTCGAACCATCTGATACTACTTTTACATGCCCGAAGTATAAATCACTATAATCTTCCGTAGCTTCATACGGTGGTAACTGCGGAAGAGCTGCTGCGCTTTCGCAATATCTGGCGCCACCCAATCGTACACTCAACACCTTTGAATCTACATAAGGATTAAGATATTTAAGATATTCATCATTTAGAATAGCATCATACATAGACGTCACGCCCCTTGAATTGGCTTCGGCAAAAAAAGCGTCCAGGTTGTCGCTCATATTGTCGTTCGCCAAGTTTATAATCTGTGATTTAAACGTGCTAAAGGCATATAAAAGACCCTTTTCCTCCTGCAATAAACCGCGGCCTTGTTTTTCAAACTCTTCTTGTGTGCAATATCCATCTGCTTTTAGAGCGGCCTCGTTTTGCTTATAGACCTTAACAATTGCAGCGCTATTGATGTACACAGTATGTCCTGAGGCACTGATAACCATGATGGGTATGGTTGTACTGACATCATTCAAAAACTTGTAGTCAATGTTTTTGAAGTTTTCTTTAGAGTAAGGTGTCAGCAAAGCCGGATCTAGTCCGTTTGCTAATAAAACAGCATCCTCGGATTCCTGTGGCAGATTGGCTTTGAGCGTTTCTTTAACCCAGTTTTTGTCATAGCTCTTTCTGATGTTTTGCTTATCAAACGGGCCTACATCTACAAAAGAGGCCATCAGACCAGAAAAAACCACATGTATGTGGGGCTCAAAAAGTCCAGGCAACAGCGTCTGTTTAGGGTCAAGGTTCCGGATAGTATATTGTCCTTTATAATGGATATCCATTTCAGTGGTAACATAAGAAAAACTACCGTTAGCAACGACCCTGCCTTCAGCAAATGCTATAGCTTCCACCATATCGGTTTTACCGTCTATCATTGGCCTGATTATTCCACCGGTAAATACAATAGGCGCGGGCTGAACGACTTCAGGCTTGTTTTTAGGAAGACTTGCCGTCATCAGGGCAATATTTTCTGATCCGAAAAGATCTTCTTTTAATAGTGTAACAGCAGGATTTGTACATGCGCAAAAACACATGTGACCATGATTGTGAGATTCTTCTTTCATTCTAATAAAGTTTAATGGTAACATTGAAAATATGAACCGGAATGGTTGAGATGTGTGTAATTTGAATGGTTAGGTTATTAGTGTTCATGATTGAATCAATGTGATTAAGAAAGTATTATTGATTAAAATTACAGAAGAAGTAATGTTTATCTTTCAGTAGTACTACCAGTTTTACATTTTAGTATTTATACTGATTTTATCATTTAATAGTGAATTGTGATAAAAAACCATAGATATTAAAAATATAGTTATGTTATTTTAACGTCATTTACCATTGACCGTAAGAACTGGATCATTATAAAAAGGAGATTCAGCATTGCATGAGAAAAATAACCAATCCGCCGTCATTGAAAATAAAGCTATTTTACAGGCCAGGCTGGTTACATTAAGCAGGATAACATCCGCTTAAGAAGAAGCAAAAAAATAAGCAAGCTTTCTTAACTGCGTACCGCTGGATCATCATACTGACCTACAGAATTAATGCAAGGATCATACTTTGGATAGTAAGACCACCTTAGAAAACATAAATTTCAGGTTATTCAGCCGTATTTCTTCTACATAACATATCCGAGGATTATGGAGAATTCCTGTGTAAACCATAAAGCTATAGGTCTTAACCTTGTCGGCTTTAAACAATGCAATATACCACATATTGAAGTGGTTTTTGAGACTGGCTTATAGTTTGTTGAAGTAAAAGCCAATTATAAACCTATAATATGCCTTACATCACCAAAACAAACGAAAATTTAATCTGTTGTACGAAGATCTTGGATTGGGGTAACCATCATTCTGATTCACGGTTGGTCTCTGAATGGAAAATCATGGGAGTCTCAGATGGATTCACTTCTTAATCAGGGTTACCGGGTAATTACCTCCGATCAAAACAGCTGGAGAGCAGGCTGCGAAAGGATTGAGAATAGTGATTTTGTAGTTATGAACGGCGTTCGAAACGGTCTGAATGTAACGTATGCAGAAGAATTGAATAAGGTGATTGAAAATTTCCTGCACTCACACTAGATT
>NZ_JBFRGA010000244.1:0-3370 GCF_052115105.1 Chryseobacterium sp. 2TAF14 | reverse complement strand
ATCCTGCCTATCTCAGAATTAATTTTTAAAATTGTTGGTTATCAGATTTGCTTTCCGGTCTCACGGCTTTCGTAGGTATATGGGAATTAATTTTTCTATTGGTGAGAAGAAGAAAGACCTTCGTTTTCAAATCTTAACAATAGCATAATTATTCTTTCTACAGAAAAGAGTCTCCAAAGACTCTTTTTTATTGTAGTCATTTTCAATACAAACCTGGAAGAATCATCAAATAATAAAGAATATAAAATGAATTTAAATTGGAATGAAATTTTTGTTGGAGAATTAGATGTAAGTTACGTCATTGAAATTTTCCTCCGAACCATCCTGATGTTTATTATGGTATTGGTAATTTTAAGACTATCGGGTAAAAAAGGAGTAAGGCAGCTTTCACTTTTCGAGGTAGCCATAATTATTGCATTGGGATCAGCAGCAGGAGATCCGATGTTTAATAAAGATACCCCCATTCTACCTTCGTTGTTAGTGTTTGCGGTTATTATCACGGTATACCGGATAATTACTTATTTTGCCAGTAAAAGTGAAAAGTTTGAAGATGTCATAGAAGGTGAACCGCTGTATGTTATTGAAGACGGACAGTTTGTTTTGGGTGTTAAGAATGACCATACTTTTGCTAAAGATGAATTTTTTGCCGAAATGAGACAGGAGTCGATTGAACATGTAGGGCAGGTCAAAACAGCAATTCTGGAAACGACGGGTAATATCAGTTTTTATTTCTTCAGAAATGAAGAGGTTCTTTTCGGTCTTCCGATTCTTCCTAAAGTTTATGAAAAGAAAATCAATACGATTGAGAAAGAAGATATCTATGCTTGTACCTATTGTGGTTATTCAGTTTTTCTGAAGAAGTCTGTAAAAAATTGTGAAAGATGCCAGAGGAATGAATGGGTTAAAGCCATCAAAACTTTAAGGCTTACTTAAAATCTGAATTCATATAAGAAATTTAGTAACTACTTTTAATGTTATAGGCAATTCCAGAATAAATATATAAAGAGACAACGCCAATTAAAAATTATCAAACTCATGGACAAGCAAAACGTATTACATGAAGTTATTACATTCGCTGATCGTGCACACGGTGAGCAAATGAGAAAATATAGTCCCGACCGTTATATTGTACATCCGATCAGGGTAATGCAGACTTGCGGTCAATATATTGATCGTCTTCCTGTCCTTGCAGCTGCGATCCTACATGATGTTCTTGAAGATACATTGACATCGGCTAGTGATATCAAATTGTTTCTCTTAAAACATATGAGTCAGGAAGAGGTTGAGACTACCATTCAACTTGTTACGGAACTGACCGATGTCTACATCAAGAAAGATTTTCCGCATTTAAATCGTTTTAAACGAAAAAAAAAAGAACTTAATCGTTTACAAAAAATTAGCCCTGATGCGCAAACTATTAAATATGCGGATATAATAGATAATGCGAAGGAGATTTCACAAAGCGATCCTGATTTTTCAAAACGATATTTACAGGAGTGCTATGATATTGTAAATGCATTAGAGTCTGGAAGCCCCGATCTTCGTCACAAGGCATTTGAAGTTATTCAAAGCGCACAAAAAAGGTCGATAAATAAGGACGAATAACAAAAAATCTTTTTATAAATTTAATATATAACATAAATAATGTTGTAAAACAGCGGTAATGACTCATGTACCAATCGTTCATGAATGTTCAGAAATTTCAACATTCATTCCGTCTTAGAGCTTTTCAAGAAAAATTGTGTACCAATCAAATTAATAACTACATCAGAATAAGTTCCCGGATAAAAACAATTCATTTTCAGAAAATAGATGAACTCATATGTAAGTATTTAATTCGAATGGGAATTTTAACGTTTGTCGAAAACCAGTCGAGACAAATATTATACTCCACCTCCAACCGACTGTAATAATTGGTTATGTTTTTAAATGAATTTTTTTTATAATAGATTACGAAAACAAATATATTTTGGAGTTTCTACCCTTGTTACGACACAATTCTTATACTCTTTAAATCTTTAAGAGTATGAAAAATATCAGTTTACAGTTTAAGATTGAGCCGTATCTTTGAGTGAGCACTGCGGAAATATATCTTCTGTAGCTCAAGAATCGGGATATTTAAAGAAAGTTCAGTCATTAGAGAAAACTTCATAAGAAAGTATGCTTACATCTATACTCAATTTTGCAACGTTCGAGATATAGCGACGTTTAATATGAATTTAGATATGATTTTTCTATCCTACATTATTAGAATTAGACATCCTTATTACATAGTTTTCTTTTCATTTATATTTTTTTGTACTTTCGCAAAATATTAACTGAGTATGGAAGATTTAGATAGCAGTGGTGATTTTTATACTATCCTAAAATTTGTATTTGTAATAATAGTTCTATATGCAATTCTTTATATATTCGTAAACTATAAAAATAAATTTTAGTTTTTTTGATTCATACAAATCTAAAAAATAAATCTGAATTTTTATTTTAATCAAATTGATTCTTCTATAAAAATGTTGTTTGATAATAAAAAGTATATATTTAGTATAATACGGTGTGAATCAGTATTGTCCTGTTAACTACTGATTTTAATTCGGAAATTGCTACCTTATTATGATATAATTTTATACTCTTTTAATTTGAGGATATAATAAAGATCAGAAAAGCTTACGGTATTGAGTTTAAGATCCAAGCAGTATCTTTAAATGAACGATGAGGATAATATATCGTTGATAATCAAGAATAGAGGATTTGCAAAAAAAACCTGTAAAGCTTTCTTGTCGGTAAGTTTATAAGGATTATTGTACTCTTTTCGGTGTGGTTTACATCTTTCAAGTAACTGCTATATAACTTAGTAGTAGTAAACCTTTTTGCTAATTAGTTGAACTATTGAAAATTTAAAATGTTGATTTTCATGATAAAAGGTAACTGATAATGGATATCCAAAAAAATAATTTGTTATGCAGATATTAACAATCAGATCATTTTCAAGAAAAAAGGTAATCTCATGATTTAAAAATAGAAATGGCTTGTTATCTTGGTATATAACAATCGATTCATTCCGAAAAGATATGTTTAATGTGGCCAAAATAAAATCTGAGGATTTATAAAGGTATTTTTTTAAGTATGAATTCAGTCTTTTTAATTTTCTTTTCATTAGTTGATAGATTTTTTTGTCCAAAAAAAATTGAAAATTGTCTTTAATTCTATAGGTCAGTTTATTATATTAAAGTATTAAAGACGTTCGCTTTATAAGACTAGAGTTAGACTTTACCGCTATTATCTTTGACCATTTGTATGAAAATGGAAGGGGAGCTTCCAGTTATTTTTTTAAATACAAGTGCAAATTTACTTTGTGATGAAAAACCTGCTT
>NZ_JBFRGA010000243.1:0-3374 GCF_052115105.1 Chryseobacterium sp. 2TAF14 | reverse complement strand
TCACTCTTAGAATCAATTGATAAGTTTTAGAGCCTGTTTAAAATTTATATTTTTAATTTAAATAAACTTTATTTGTTTTTTTTTAACATTAAGTCCTTAAGAATCACTTTATAATGGATATTTTAAGAAATCAATAAATTGATTTAGAATTAAGTTTATTAAGCTTAAGCTCTGAAAATCTTACTTCTTAATAATAAAAAATATTTTATAAAAATTAAACAGGCTTTTAGATCATTAAAAATAATTTTGGCTGTTTTTTATAATAAATTAACATAGAAAGTACATTTTTTAACAATATTTCTTGTTTTGTAAATATTTTTCTTGTAAAATTGTACAACTAAATTGTAATAACATGAGAACACTTTTCAGACATTTTATTACACATTTAATGAAAAAAAGATAAACTACTACAAAAGACTTAGAAAAAGATGCATAAATTAGTATGCATCTTTTTTTATGATATGTATCATTTTTGAGTTCTGAGAAAGTCTGTTAATTTTGGGAGCTTCAAAATAAACCAGAAGTATTATGAATAAGAAGTTCGGAACTTTAATTTTTCTTGCCTCAGTTTGTGCAGCCAATGCGCAGATAAAAACTTCGGAGATCGATTCTGTTGAAATTCAGGGAAAATTTATTGCAACCACTTACAAAAATGCCAATCAGAATATTTCTGTGATAACAAGAAGTGATATTCTGAATTCTCCGGCTGCAAGTATTGATGAGATTCTTCAGCAGATTACGGGAATGGACATCAGAAGGAGAGGCGCAAACGGAGTGCAGAGTGACGTAAGTTTCCGGGGAAGTACTTTTGAGCAGGTTTTAATTTTGATCAATGGTGTGAGAATGAATGATTCTCAAACCGGTCACAATTCTCTGAATGTTCCTGTAGATCTTGATAATGTAGAAAGGATAGAAGTCATCAAAGGTCCTGCTGCAAGAAGATTCGGGCAAAATGCTTACGCAGGAGCAATCAATATTATTACCAGAACACATATCGGAAAAAATGTAAAAATCAGCGCCAATGCAGGTGACTATGAAACGTATGGCTTCGGTTTTAATGCCAATATTGGAAACGAAAAGTTTTCAAACTCTTTGCAGGCAAATTCAAATTCATCACAAGGTTACAGACATAATACAGATTTTGAAATCAGAAATGTTTTTTATCAGAATCAATTAAAAATAAAAAACGGAGACATCAGATTGCAGGCCGGGTTTTCTGAGAAGAAGTTCGGAGCAAATGGATTCTATTCTTCACCGCAGGCAACAGAGCAGTACGAAGAATTGCAAGCATCGATTCTAAGTCTTGCACATCAGCAAACTTTCGGAAAGCTAAAACTTAACTCGAATGTTTACTGGAGAAGAGGGCAGGATATGTATCTTTTTAACAGAGAAAAACCTGAAATTTACCGAAACATGCACATCGGAAATAATGTTGGCGGAGAAATTAATTCAAGCTATCAGTCAGGTTTAGGAACCACAGGTTTAGGGATAGAATTAAGGAAAGAATTTTTGGCTAGTAACAACCTGGGTAACCGGGAACGTTTTGTAACACAGGTTTTCTTTGAGCATCATTTTTCTTTTTTTGACAGAAAATTAAACATCAGTCCGGGAGCTTCATGGGCAAATTATTCTACCGACGGCAACTTTTTTTATCCGGGATTAGACATTGGTTATACTTTTTACCAGAACAATAAAATTTACGGAAACATTGCAAAAGTTCATCGTGTTCCAACATTTACAGACCTTTATTACACAAGCAAAACAGAGCAGGGAAACCCAAATCTTTTACCAGAAAATGCAGTGTATGCAGAAATAGGATATCAATATCAGAATGAAAATATCTTAGTAAAACTTAGCGGTTTTTACAGAGATTCTAATAATTCAATCGACTGGATTAAAAACTCTCTGCAAGACCCGGTTTGGTACTCGAGAAACATTGGCAATAAAGAAATTAAAGGAATTGAAGCAGAAATAGGACATCAGGTTTTCAACTGGATGAAGTATACTTTAGGCTACACTTATCTTGACAATAAATTTAAAGATTTAAATGATCTCAATTCGCGTTATGCATTAGATAATTTAAAGCATCAGTTTGTAGCAAAACTTCAGACAAAATTTTTAACCTATTTCACCAACGAATTGGTTTACAGGTACAATGACAGGATGAATCTGGGAAGCTATCATTTGCTTGACGAAAAACTTAGCTTTAACAAAAAAGAATTTTCTGTTTATGCATTAATCAACAATGTGACCGATACAGAATATACCGAAAATTTTGCCGTACCTATGCCGAAAAGATGGTTTCACATTGGCTTTTCGTACAATATTAATATTAAGTAAACTTAATATTACCGAATCGTTAAATGATATAATTTTGCAAAAATTTTTTTGGATGAAACTTATTTTAAGCATAAGCCTACTTTTCAGTTTAAGTATTTTCAAAGCACAGGAACATATTTCTGCTTTTAATGCCTTAACTTTAACGTATAAATTTCACCCAAAATTTTTCCTTTATGCTGAAGGGCAAATGAGAGGAATTGAAGATTACACCTATCCCGATTATTACGAAATAAAAGGAGGCTTAGGATATAATCTTACCAAAAATCATAAACCTTTCGTTGGTTTAGGGCGATATGCAACGTACAAAGACCATGCGATCAATAAAGAAGAATTCCGTGTCTGGTTGCAGGATGTTATCGATTTCAAAAAAGGAATTGTAAAATTTGAAAACAGATTCCGTGCAGAAAAATCATGGTTTTATGAGCCGCAAACCGATAAAAGTTCTGAAAGAATGCGTTATCGTTACCGTTTAAATGTTTCTGTACCTTTAAATGCCAAAAAAATTGCACCGGGAACTGTTTTTGCCAATGTTTATGATGAAGTTTTTGTGGTTACACCGATGAAACCATCATTTGCAAGAAACAGGGTTTATGGCGGTTTCGGATACCAGATCGATGAGAACTTCGGAATTCTGGGCGGTTATTTGTGGCAAAGAGAATTTGAAGCTAAAGGGAACAAAAACGTACATTTCGTTTACTTTGCTTTGAATATCAACATCGACGATACCGATAATGACAACAAAACGTATCATTTCCCGGGAGCAGATTAATTTGGTTTGATATTTCTAAATTATTATCACGCAGATTTATTTTCATTGATTAAGCTGATGTATTTTCACTTAGAATCAGCTAAATCTGCAGAATCAGCGAGAGTAAAAAAAGCCTAAACAGACTTTAATATTTCTCTGATAAATACCGGTACGCTTTCAAATATTTATTAAAACGATGAATATCTTTGGGCGTCAATTCCCGGTTTACTCTTCGCAGATCCATATTATCACGCAAATCGTTGAGCTTTACAGCGACCGCAAGAGG
>NZ_JBFRGA010000242.1:0-3385 GCF_052115105.1 Chryseobacterium sp. 2TAF14 | reverse complement strand
TCACATAGTCTACCATCCTCCAGCAAAGCAATCTTTGTAAGATCATCTTCATGCGAAACTATTAGTTCTTTCTTCATTTTTAAAATTAAAGATAAAAAGATTGGTGATGAAATGTGAGGTGATGATGGCTCATTTTCCTCAATTTCTTTACTGTTTTACATAACAAAATATAGTCGGTGAATATTAAAAAATTAAAAACACCAACTATATTATTATACTAAAAATCTCTGAGGAGATTATTTTTTCTTATGTCTGTTTGCTCTTCTTCTTTTCTTTCTTTTGTGTGTTGCAACCTTGTGTCTTTTTCTTTTCTTTCCGCTTGGCATAATGTTAATTTTTTTTGTTAACTAGTTAATATTTAATTATTCTTTATTTTACTGCAACTTTAGTTTTCACTTTCTCCACAAAAGATTTTGATGGCTTGAAAGCAGGAATATTATGTGCAGGAATTTCGATAGCAGTGTTCTTAGAGATGTTTCTTCCCGTTTTTGCTGCTCTTGTTTTCACGATGAAAGATCCAAAACCTCTTAAGTAAACATTGTCTCCATTGTACATAGAAGTTCTGATCTCCTGCATAAAAGCTTCTACAACTTTCTGTGTTTCATTCTTTTCGGTCCCCAATTTATTGGAGATGGTGTTTACCAATTCTGCCTTTGTCATTTCCTTTGTAAATTTTAAATTTTAGGTGTGCAAATTTAGTTAAAAAAATTGAATAGTAGCAAATTCGGGCAAAAAATGTTTCACATAAACTACTGAGAATTTTATGTTTAGTATAGTGTATTGCTGAAAGGAGGAGTTTTTTACATGCTTGAATTGTAATATCCGTTTTCTACACAGAAGCGAATAAGGTGCAGTTTTGTTTTTAAACCAAGCTTTTCTGTAAGTCTGTTGATGTACGTATCGATGGTACGGGTGCTCAGATTGAGCTTTTCGCCGATCTCTTTATTGCTGAAACCTTCATAGCAAAATTTCATCAGCTGGATCTCTGTGGATGAAAGTTCTTCCTGGCTTTTTTTCTGACGGTTCATATATTCCTGAACAGCCAATGGCTGTTTTTTCCATTTTTCGGAATAAGCCAGGTAATCAAAATCTTGAGAAGTAATTTGGCCTTTGATGAGGTCTTTTATAATATTGCTGTTTTTCTGGCAGTAATAAATGTTTGGGATTTTTTCTAAAATCTCCGCCATGTCTTCCTGGTAAGTTCCGGAGTAGGTGATAATTGGTGTTTCAGAATTGTTTTTACGGATAAATTTTATAGCTTCAATACCGCTCAGAACAGGCATGAAAAGTTCTATGATGAAGACGTCTTCCTGTTTTCTGTAGATTCGGTTAATCAGCTCATGACCGTTGTTGCAGTCATTGAGCAGCATATTAAATGGGTTTTCCAGAAGGGTTTTGATCATTATTTTTTTAAAATAAAAATCGCTGTCCGCAATAGAAAATCTTACCGTGTTGGTCAGTAATTTACTCATTTTATTTTTGTGATTTGGTATGGCAAAATAAAATTCTGCTCACTAAAATAAGAAAATCTTTCGGATCTGGAAATTAATCTTAACGTTAAATAATTGTAAATAGTATTGTATGCATTAAATTTAATTTTGTACATAAATGTTTTTTTTCCTATTTTCACAATCCAAACCAAATCATAAAATGTCTACGAGTAGAGAAAAAAAACTAAACAAATCTGATGTCAGATCGGGTATATGGAAGTTTATTCTTTCATTTATCGTGCTTTCTGCAGTTTCATTTACCAGCGTATTCTTCTTTTTTAAGAGTTATGACAGGCAGCTTACGGGTGTTGAAGACGAAGTTCGTGCTTACCGTGATTTGCTGAATCGTGATAATATTCTTCATACTCAGGTCGACAGTATTTATGCACGAATGGAGCTGCTGGATTCTGATAAAGCTTATAACGACAACTATTTACGTACTTACATTCTCGATAACGTTCGCGAAGCTCAGCAGATTATGGGAGCCGACAGTGCCAATAATTTTAAACATTATGCGGTATTGATGCAGAAAATTAAACCCATGCTTAATCTGAAAAGCCAGATCATCAATGTTTCTTTTAAACAGCAGATCGCCATCCGCAATGTTCAGGAATGTCAGGGGAAATCTGATCAGATTAATAATAAGATGAGAATAGACCCTACCAGAAAATTTACCGGGCGAAGAAGATAATTTTATTTTAAAGTTTAGAAATTATGCAGGGACAAGTTACATTATCAAAAAAAGAAAAGCATTATCAGTTTTTTTACCTCATATTAATGCTTATTGTAGCACTTTTCTTTCTCGGAGTTATTTTTCTTAAAGGTTTTGCATCGCCGTTTTCTGAAGCAGATACCAATTCGTTGCAGATTTTAGAGCAAAAAGTAAAATTTGATCAGCAGCAAAAAGTTGGTTTAAAATTAATAGACACTGCCTATGCGAGAGTTAACAGGCTATCTGTGGAAATTCAGYAGCCTGTGGAGAGAAATGATGCTGAATACGCGATTCAGGATTTAGCCAATACATTTCAGAATGTTGTAGTAAATGATCCGCGAAAAATGGCTTTTCCGCAAATAGGGAAATTCTTTAAGATGAATATGGTCGACAAAGACCGAATCATGAAAATGAATGAAACCACAAAAACATTCGAAAAACAGTTTGAAGATTGCCAGTTAGGGTACAAAGAAAAAAGCCAGACGCTGAGAGACCGGAATAATGCTTTAAACACAAGATAACACCAAAAAATATACAAAACACACCACAAAAATTAACTATGAATTATTTTCAAAAGAACAGGAAAAACATCATTATTGGTGTAATTGCCACATTGCTTATTGCCGCACTCGTCGCATTGTGGCTGCAAAAAAAGGTCATTCATTCGGCAAATGATATTGAAGGAGTAGTTTTCCCGTCTTCGCTTTATACTGGTGATACTTTAAGGTTTCAGGATAAAACACCGTTTGCGAAATTCAAAAAATGGGATTTTGGAGACGGCCAGACTTCAGAAAAAGACAAGGGAATTCATTTTTACAGCAAACCGGGATATTATAATGTGACGCTTATTATTGATAATAAGTATTCTAAATCTTTCCCGATCATGGTTTCTGCAAGAGGAATTCCGAAACCTAAAGACAGTACAGCTACAGTAACGAAGATTGACGCCCAGACTCAGGCAATGCAGTATGAGAACATCCAGTTCCGTGCACTTTCTGATGCCTCACAATTTACCTGGAGATTCGGCGAAACCGGAAAAATAGACGCCAAAGACAAGCTTGCTATTTACGCATTCCAAAAACCGGGAGATTATACCGTTACACTTTATACAGAAAAAGATCTGGAACCTATCGAGCACCGTATAAAAATTTTACCGGCCTATAATTCTATGGAGGATGAAGAG
>NZ_JBFRGA010000241.1:0-3408 GCF_052115105.1 Chryseobacterium sp. 2TAF14 | reverse complement strand
AAACGGAGACGGAATGAATGATAGATGGATCGTTAGAAATCTGCATGTTTTCGGGAAAAAAATGACGAATGTAAAAGTATTTGACCGTTATCAATATTTAATTTTCGAACAGAATACAAATACTCAGATTATCTGGGACGGAACAATTTCGGGAAGACCGATTCCTACATCAAGCTATTGGTATGTGATTACCCTTCCGGACGGAAGAACATTTACCGGATGGATTTTAGTGAAAAATAATAATTAAATTCTTTTAAATATGTAGAAGCTGTCTTACAAAGGCAGCTTTTTTTATTTGTTTAAAACTTTTACGGTTGTAAAAATTCCCCTCCTTTGGAGGGGTGGATTAATTTTCGCAGAAAATTAAGACGGGGTGGTTAAAAAACAAACAAATATCCCTATCTTTTCATAAACACAAAAAAGCGATGAATGAAATCTTAACGGAAATCAAAGGAATTAAAATTCAAAGAAATCATCTTGAAAATCTTCCGTACAATCCAATTTTAAAGAAGCTCTTATCGGGAAAACGAAAAGCCGGAATTCTAAGTGAAGTTATATTCTGGAAACAGATTCGCGCGAAAACATTCCATCATATAGATTTTGACCGACAAAGAATTATAGGAAACTATATTGTAGATTTTTACGTAAAAAATTTAGGATTAGTTATTGAAATTGACGGTTGGAGTCATGATACTAAAGAAATTTATGATGAGGTAAGACAGAAATATCTTGAATCTTTAGGCTTAAAGATTTTCAGGATAACAGATTTTGATGTGAAAAATAATTTAAGAGTTGTAATGAAGGATTTAGAGGATTTTATCATTAAAAATTATAGCTGTTAAAATTCTCCTCCTCTGGACGGGTGGATTAATTTTCATAGAAAATTAAGACGGGTGGTAAATAAGTTTATAAAAAAACTTTTAAAATTATCTTTCTTAAACCACCCCGTCAAAAATTCTTCCGAATTTTCGCCACCCCTCCAGAGGAGGGGAATTTTAAACGTTTTATATTTTAATTTTAAAGCAATAAATTTGCAACTTAGTACAATTTTATGAAAACGCTTTTTACAAAACAACTTTTCATTCTTTTTAATTTACCAATACTTATTTTTATTATTCTTTTATTTTTTATAGATAAAGAAACCATTGATCTTATTGGATTCAACAGGAAAATATACTGGAATATCTGGGATCAATATCTTGGAAATTTTTTTTATAATTTTTCATCGGTAATAATGACTTACCTCATTTATACATTAAGTTATTTTATTGTCTTCATCATGAAAAGAATAACAGATTTTTATCTTTCGTTGATTCATTTTGTGTTATCTGTTATCAATCTTATATTGTTGTGTATCAGTCCTCAATTTTTCGTTTTGATTCCGATTTCCATAATTTGTTTTATAATTTTCATTTTTAATATCTTTAAAACCACAAAAACCCCAACAACGATAACAAACAATCATCAACGATACAATGACTTTTAAAGAACAGATACAACAAGGGATTCCAGCCGAATTGCCGAAATCGAAACCATACGAATCTAATATTAATCACGCTCCGAAACGTAAAGAAATCTTAACGGAAGAAGAGAAAAAACTGGCATTGAAAAATGCTTTGCGTTATTTCGAACCAAAATTTCACGCAGAATTGTTGCCAGAATTTAAAGCCGAACTGGAAAAATATGGCAGAATTTACATGTATCGTTTCCGTCCGGATTACGAAATGAAAGCGAGAGATATTGCAGAATATCCCGGAAAATCTGAGCAGGCAAAAGCAATTATGCTGATGATTCAGAATAACTTGGACTATGCAGTGGCGCAACATCCTCACGAATTGATCACTTATGGTGGAAATGGCGCGGTTTTCAGTAACTGGGCGCAATATCTTTTAACGATGAAATATCTGTCGGAAATGACGGACGAACAAACATTAACCATGTATTCCGGACATCCGATGGGATTATTTCCTTCGCATAAAGATGCACCGAGAGTGGTGGTGACGAACGGAATGATGATTCCGAATTATTCTAAACCCGATGATTGGGAGAAATTCAATGCGTTGGGTGTGACGCAGTACGGACAAATGACTGCAGGATCTTATATGTACATCGGTCCGCAGGGAATTGTGCACGGCACGACGATTACGGTTTTGAATGCTTTCAGAAAAATTAATAAAGAACCAAAAGGTGGATTATTCGTAACTTCAGGTTTGGGTGGAATGTCCGGAGCTCAGCCTAAAGCAGGAAATATCGCAGGTTGCGTGACTGTCATTGCAGAAGTGAATCCAAAGATTACCAAAATCCGTCATGACCAGAAATGGGTGAATGAAATCCACGAAAATCTGGATGAATTGGTAGAAAGAGTCAGAAATGCTCAGGAAAATCAGGAAACGGTTTCTCTGGCTTACCTTGGAAATATTGTTGAGGTTTGGGAAAAATTTGATGCAGAAAATTTGAGAATCGATATCGGTTCGGACCAGACTTCACTTCACAATCCTTGGGCGGGCGGTTATTATCCGGTCGGACAAACCTTTGATGAATCCAATACAATGATGGCAGAAAACCCAGAATTATTTAAAGAAAAAGTTCAGGAAACTTTGAGGAGACACGCTGCTGCCATCAACAAACATACAGAAAAAGGAACTTATTTCTTCGATTACGGAAATGCTTTCTTGTTGGAAGCATCAAGAGCCGGAGCCGATGTAATGTCGGAAAATCCTACGTTGGGAAGAGAGTTTAAATTCCCTTCTTATGTTCAGGATATTATGGGGCCGATGTGTTTTGATTATGGTTTCGGGCCGTTCCGTTGGGTTTGTACCAACGGAAAACCGGAAGATTTACAAAAAACAGACGAAATTGCCTGCAACGTTTTAGAGGAAATGATTAAAAATTCTCCCGAGGAAATCCAACAGCAGATGAAAGATAATATTCAGTGGATTAAAGGTGCACAGGAAAATAAATTGGTAGTCGGTTCACAGGCGAGAATTTTATACGCCGATGCAGAAGGAAGAATGAAAATCGCCGAAGCCTTCAACAAGGCCATTGCCAACGGAGAAATCGGGGCAGTGGTTTTGGGTAGAGATCATCACGATGTTTCGGGCACGGATTCGCCGTACAGAGAGACTTCCAATATTTATGACGGTTYGAGATTTACGGCAGATATGGCGATTCACAATGTGATTGGCGACAGTTTCCGTGGGGCGACCTGGGTTTCAATTCATAATGGCGGCGGCGTTGGTTGGGGCGAAGTAATCAACGGTGGTTTCGGGATGTTGCTCGATGGAAGCGATGATGCCGACAGAAGATTAAAATCGATGCTTTTCTGGGACGTCAACAACGGAATTTCCCGACGGAGCTGGGCAAGAAATGAAGGTGCTGTTTTTGCCATCAAAAGAGCAATGGAAGCAG
>NZ_JBFRGA010000240.1:0-3416 GCF_052115105.1 Chryseobacterium sp. 2TAF14 | reverse complement strand
CTAACTAACTAACTAACTAACTAACTAACTAACTAACTAACTAACTAACTAACTAACTAACTAACTAACTAACTAACTAACTAACTAACTAACTAACTAACTAACTAACTAACTAACAAGCTACAACCCCGAATATCAGAATGATCAATCCTTCCTAAAACCTGAAATTTATCGCCGTCAATTTTACCAAGATCCTGAGTCGCAATAAATGAGCAGGAATGAATATTTGCAAGATCAATAATATTAATTGCCCCGGTTTTTCCTTCTTTTTCATAGCTGAACGGATCTTCTACATTTCTTATTAAAATCCGCATCCAGTTTGGACATTGATACTCATTTTTCCCTAAAGAATACGCTTGCGAAAGAAGTTCGGTCATAGAATATTCCGAATAAATTTTATCTGTCTTAAAGCCTTCCTGCAAAATTTCCAGCAATTCGTCTTTGGTCATTTCTTCTTTTCTGCCCTTCATTCCGCCGGTTTCTATCACAGTCAGAGTGTCTGAGAATTTGAGGATTTTAGAGTTTAAGTCACAAAAATCCAGAAAATCTAAAAGCGCAAATGAAACCCCGAAAAGAATCACTTTTTTATCCTTTAATTCATTTAAAAGTTCAAATAAATCTTCATGGTTGTAAAGGAAATATCCGTTTTCAGGTTTTCCGGATTTTTTCATTAAAAAATCGACCATATAAATTAAAGAAGAATTTTGCTTTTCAAGATAACTTGGCAGCAATCCGAGAAAAATAAAATCTTCGGGCTTTCCAATGAACTGTTCGAAACTTTTATAAATACTTTCCTGATAAATATTTTCGTCGGCAATGAAATGTTTAGACAAATTCATCTGCGTGGTTCCCGAGCTTTGAAAAAATAGATCTGTTGAAACATTTTTATTTAAAATCTGATGATTTTTAAACATTTCGATCGGCAGAAAAGGAATTTGGTTAATCTCTTTTACCGTTTCAGGTTTTACATTCAGGTAATCAACAAACTTTCTGTAAATCTCAACATTTTCATATTGAAATCTGAAGGTTTCCAGACAAGCTGCCAGAAAGCCTTCTTTGGTCTTTATATCAAAAATATTTTCCAATTTATTTCAGTTATTTAGCAGCTTAAAGATTCAGAATGAATCAATTACTATTTCATGCATAATAATTCACAAATCTTTATTGTAAAAATTGCAAATTTTGGTCGGGTTTTTGTAACTTCACCCCCGGAATATGGATTAGTAATAAAGACCTTAAAATCTTTATAACGTGAATTACCTCATTTATTTGGGGTAATTTTTTTTATTCCTGATTTTCAAAGGTTTTCAATTGAAAATCCTGCTCAAAAACACCGTAGGTAAAATACGAAATCCAGTCTCCCAGATTGATGTATTTTGAATTTTTTTCTAAATCTAAAACCATCGGCAAGTGTCTGTGACCGTAAATAAAGTAATCGATCTTCTCGGTTTCGAGCTTCTTTTTAGAATAAATGATCAAAAACTCTTTGTCTTCTCCCAAAAACGCCTTGTCTTCTTCCCCGGAAATCATTTTATTTTTTTGCGACATATACAATGCAATTTTCATTGCAATATCGGGATGCAGCCATTTGAAAAACCATTGTGCAACAGGATTTGTAAAGACTTTTTTCATTCTTTTATAGCCTTTATCTCCCGGTCCCAATCCATCGCCGTGAGCTAAAAGGAATTGTTTCCCGGAGATTTCAAAATATTGTTTTTTGTAAAAAACCGTGCAGCCAATTTCTTCCTCAAGGTAATCTTTCATCCACAAATCGTGGTTTCCTACAAAAAAATAAACCTGAACGCCGTGATCTTTCAGCTCGGCAATTTTCCCGAGAACACGCACATAACCTTTGGGAATAACGTGATTCCACTCATGCCAGAAATCAAACAAATCTCCCATCAGAAACAAAACCTGAGCATCTTCTTTGATCTCATTCATCCATCGGATAAATTTTTCTTCACGCAGTTTGCTCTCCTTAGGATTTGGAGCCCCAAAATGCTGATCTGAAGCAAAGTACACTTTTTTTCCCGGCTCTAAACTGATGGATGTTTTAATCACCTTTTATATTTTAAATTCAGTAAAAAAAAATTAATTATCTTCTGCAAACCATTCTCCGTATGAGTTTTCGGTTTCGTGAAGTTTAAGATAAGCTAAAGAAATCCCTTCCGGAAGTTTTGATTTTATCTTTGCAGCGATGGCATACAACATATTTTCGCAGGTCGGCTGAAAAGTACAGTAAATCACTTTATGACCCTGATTTTCTAAACCTTCGCCCAATTCTCTGTGCGGAGAAACCCCGTTGATCAAAACAGCATGATCCCAAACGTCAACGATTTCAGATTTTACAATATCTTTAATATCGCCAAAATCTACCACCATTCCGTTTTTAGGATTTTCAAGGTCATTTATCGGTTTCCCTTTTACTGTAACGAAAAGTTTATAGGAATGCCCGTGCATATTTTTACATTTCCCGTCATAGTTGTACAAAACATGCGCAGTTTCGAATGTAAAAATCTTTGTAATACGTATCATGTTGCAAAGATAAGGAAATTCGACAGGTAAACGAATCACCTTACTCCGACTTTAATTTTGATTTACTTAAAATATCATCGCCATCGATGCGATTAAAATAATAGGCACAACAATAATCAGAATGGGTAAAAAAAGATTGGCAATGGCTTTTCCTATCGAAAATTTCTGCACCTCAGAAAGCCCGATCACCGTAAAAACAAGTGATGAAATAGACAGGAGCGTTTCGAATGCAAATGAAATCCAGAAAAGAATGCTTCCCGCAATATTGCCTTCAAGATAGTCTGTATTGCTTTTAAAATAATCCTGACCGTAAACCGCAACCTGCAAAAACAAAAAGAACAAAGCTAAAATAGAAGRAATCATGGCATAAGCCATCATTCTGTAGATTGCAGAAGTATTTCCTAAGCCGTTTAACCATTTTCCGGTCCAGCTTAATAATGCTGCGTAAATATAATAGGAAATCCAGCCCAACATTCCGCCAAAAACAATACAGCTAAAAACAATAAAATAAAGAGAGGAATCATCGCCCATATCTTTTGAAGATGCCCTGTCAAAAGCTCTTCCAATACCTGCAAATATCATCAGTAGATAAAGGTATTTTTCGTATTGCGTATCGTTTATAAATTTGAAAACCCTTCGCGGCTCGGTCCAGATTTTCGTAAAAATATCCTGATCGGAAAGCGCTTCGTATTTTTCAAATTCTTCAAAATGATTTTCTGTATATTTTGTTTCCATGTCGTTTTATAGATCACGAAAATAAACATATTTATTAAAATCACAGCAAGCTCAGCCAATTCTCATCCAGTCTTTTAATTTTCTGCGTTTCTTTATCGATGAAAACCCAGAGTGTAAGCGAATCTACCACCAAAATATCGTTGCAG
>NZ_JBFRGA010000239.1:0-3444 GCF_052115105.1 Chryseobacterium sp. 2TAF14 | reverse complement strand
GTATAGGCCAACTTGGAAGCGTATGGTTTTATGGCGCATATGATTCTAGAGCACGCCAGATTGATAATATTTGTTATAATAACCCATATTACCTGCCAGTTGTTTCCGCAGGAAATGATCGTAATTCAACTGAAGCTCCAGGATCTACACAAATTGCCGCTAAAGCCGGGTATGACATGATTTTTGGGCATGGAAATGCTAAAAATGTAATTACAGTTGCTGCTGTTAATCAGGTGACAGACTATGTTGATCCTTCAAGTGTAGTTATGTCTTCATTCAGTAGCTGGGGACCTTCAGATGATGGAAGAATTAAACCAGATATTTCAATGAAAGGTGTAAATGTAAGATCTACTTTATCCACTTCAGATACTGCTATCGGTTTCATGTCCGGAACTTCTATGGCATCACCAGGAATTACAGGTGTCGTTTTATTGCTTCAACAATATTATAATCAGTTGTACAATAATTATATGAAAGCGGCTACCGTAAAAGGACTTATTTTACACACTGCTGATGAAGCTGGTCAATTTCCCGGACCAGATTATGAATTTGGTTGGGGCTTAGTAAATGCTCAAAAAGCTGCTATTGCAATTAGAGATAAAAATAGTACGGTAAGTACATCCAAAAGTGTTATTGAAGAATTAACCCTGGCTAATAACTCAACATTTACAAAAACAATAACAGCTAATGGAACAAGTCCTCTGAAAGTTTCAATCTCTTGGACAGATCCGCAATCAACAAATCACAACACTGGTACAACTGATCCTTCTACAGTGTATCTAATAAATGATTTAGATGTGAAAGTGACAAAAAATGACACAAATTATTATCCTTGGAAATTACAAGGTATGGCTCTTCCATATGAATCTCCAACAAATGTTTCTACTAATAATGTAGATAATTTTGAAAGAGTTGATATTAATAATCCTGTGGGTACTTATACCATTACCGTAAGCCATAAAGGCACATTAACTTCTGGGAACCAAAATTTTTCCTTAATTGTTACGGGTGACAATTTATCCACATTAAGTGCTCAAGAGATAAAAAATACCGGGACAGAAGTAAGTTTTTATCCTAATCCTGCAAAAAATTTCATTATTATAAATGAAAAAGATCAAAATTTGGCAATCAATATCTTTGATGCATCAGGAAAACTTGTAGCTACAAGTAAAACTTTTGATAATAAAATCAATTTAAGCAATCTGACTAAAGGAATCTATTTTGCAAGTTATACTACATCTAAAGGCATTAAAAAAAGCTTTAAATTTACAAAGGAATAGATGATATAATAATCATTAAAAATTATTTTATGAAAAAAACACTTTTTCTAATCGGTTTGATTAGCTATCAAATATACTTTTCGCAAATAGGAATCTCTGCTGCTTCACCTAATGCATTTTATGAAAGTCTTTATTTTAAAAATTTCAAGTATGAGTATAAAGACATTAAGGGAAGTCCTTATGCCAATATGGATTTTCAGCTTGCTCAAATAGGTGATTATAAAGATGTGCCTGTAAGATATAATAGTTATACAGATTCTTTTGAATTTAAACAAAACGGGGCTAATTATATTTTACCTAAAGAAGATAATCTATCTACCATTATTTTTCAAAATCGCAACAAAAAATACATTCTAACTAATATAGGTGATAATAAGCAATATTTGGAAGAAATTGACAAAGAGGTAGGATTATATAAGAAAACAACTACTATCTTTAAGGAATTTAAAAAAGCAGTTACCAATTATGAGCAAGATTTCCCGGCGACTTTTGAACAAGTTTCACCAAAGTATTATTGGTTAAACAATAATAATATGATTGAGGTCTCAAAAAAAAATATAGAAAAATCCTTTCCTCAGAGCCAAAAAAGACTGAGAGATTTTATTAGAAAAAATAGCTTAAGCTATGATAAAGAGCAGGATTTGGTCAAAATAGTTTCTTTTTTGCAAAACAATCAATAATAATAAAAAAACCTCTATCTCTGGAGGTTTTTTGTTTATAAGATGTATCTAAACTTGCAACTATTCTCGAGACAAAGCATGATTCCTGGTTTCTCATATTTATTTTGATAAATAAGTTCTGTTTTTTTAAGTCTTAAAAAAAAACTCTCTTCTACATTTTTCATTATACACTATAATATCCTTCACTATTTTATTACTATAAAAAGCCCTTTCTTCATTGGTAAAGTAATACCCATTTTTATTCTGTAAATATTTTACATCAGATTTAGAGAAAGCTCCTTGCCAGATTATATGCAAAGTAACAGCATTCTTAAAACTATATCTCTTTTCACAAAACTTAAAAATAGAAGCATTTACAATTTTTATTTTCAAATGCAGATAAAAACCAAACAGTTTTGGGTTGCATCTGCATCATTTGGTTAAGTAAATATGAAAGGGTTTATTAACATAGTAGGATTTATTTATTTCAAATTGCTTATATAATTTAAAATATTTGTTTTAGGTTAAGATTTTGCAACTACTTATAATTAATAAAAATAAAATTTAATATTATCATTTAAGAATAATAATTTTCTTTATAACACTATCAACGTATAAATTTCTTTCGTTGTAGCTAAAGGAATTACCGTATCTTTTTTCATATTTTTTAATTTCCCTCTTTGGAATAGAATTTTCCCAATATATAATTATCCTTCCTGTTTCCTCCATTGAATTTTTTATTGTAAACTTTGTTTGAAATATTTGGGATAGATTATTTTTATCAATTAGGTTATCCACTCTTATAATTTGTAAACCTCTTCGAGAAAGCCAGCAAATAAAATTATGAAATGGTTGATCTTCTAGAATTTTTTTATAGTTTTTTAAACTATAAAGAAAATGATTAAGCTTAATTCCTTCTTTTAGCATACCTCCACAATATTTCAAATGAAAGCTTTCATTATATGTTATAGTAATGTCTTTAATAATAAGTTTTTTATATACTTTCTGCCTTATTATCAAAGTCACAAAGCTCATCACTATGTAACCTTTCATTATTATAAAATGAACTATATTTCCAGACTATTAACATTTTATATTTGCCCATTGTTGCCCCATCTTTATTTGAGAAAAAAAATTGGGTATCATAATCACAATTATCTATTGTAAAATATTTTTTAGGAGGTACTTTTCTTAAAGCTTTAAGCAGTACCGAAAAAGGCTTACCAATATAGTTTTGCTTATTTATTGCTATCCGATTTATATATTGTAAAGTATCTAATTGGGCATTAGCCTTACAACTAAATGCTATGAATAGTAGAATGATAAATTTGATTATATTTTTCATCACTTATACACTATAATATCTTTCACTATCTTACCTCCATAGAATGCTCTTTCTTCATTGGTAAAGAAAAAATTATTTTTATTTTGTAAATATTTTATATTTGAGTAAGGAATATAATCTTTCCATACTATACATAAAACAACAACGCGATTTCCTATAT
>NZ_JBFRGA010000238.1:0-4104 GCF_052115105.1 Chryseobacterium sp. 2TAF14 | reverse complement strand
TCCATGGTCTGATCAGGATAAAGATGGTGTCATTGATAAAGATGATGCCTGTCCCGAAGTTGCTGGATCTTCTGAGAATAACGGTTGTCTTTGGCTGGATACTGATGGCGATGGGATTTTGGATAAAGATGATCAATGCCCCACAATTCAAGGGTTAGTAGATCATAATGGATGTACTAAACCTTCTCTGAGAGATTGTACAGCTGAAGAACAGATAGATAGCTTGGAAATGGTGAAGTTGAGATCCGATTATAAAAATATTGACCAGATTTATAACCAACTGAATAAAAAAATATTTGATTCCCTTTTTAAGAAATATAACATAAAAGACTTTGCACTTTATCTCAAATTTATCAATTGGGATATACATTGTGACCTTCCCGGTTGCTGTCCGAACTGGAAGTATATGAAATATAATTTTCTTATTTCAAAATTCTGGAACAAACAAGCATTGGAAAATTATTATAATAGAAAAGATCTTCAATACATCATGTTTTCTACAAAACTCTATCCTGATTTAATTCCTGATATTAAAGAATTTGCAGGTACATCTTTATATACTTATTTAATTAAATTTTATAGAGAAGATACCCATAGTATATTAGCTTCCAAGAATTTGAATGTTAAAAATTCGCCTTTGGTTAACGTAGAATTATATTTTGAAGATCCGTTTAAAATTCGTGTTATAGCAAGTTGTAATCATTCCTGTGGGATTTCAGACATTCGATATGAATATAATGGTAAAATCTGGAAAGAGATTGCACAATAGATGTTCATCAATCAAAATTGTTTTATCAATTGGTGGTAAATTTAATTGAAATGTTGAAAAAGAATGATTTTTTATAAATAAAAGTATATTATCTTAAATAATTGAATTTAAACTGAACTATGCGACTTTTATTATTATATTTTTATCAGTATTATCTTCCATAAATGTATTTTCTCAACAATTAAAAGATCCGTATGAATGTGATAAGATGGAAAAAGAAGATTCTGCAACGTATCGTCAGCTGCTTAGAGAATCCAGAGGAGTAAATTATGATCAGCTTGCAGAAAAAATCATTACCGATTTAGATAAAAACGAATTAACAAAACCTAATCTTGTTATCTACATCGAAGATTATTACAAAATAACAACGCCTAAATTCAACATAGAACCATGCTTAGGTTGCTGTTTCGATCGTTTAGCAACAAATCCTGTTTTTAATGATTATATTTTCTGGACCAAGAAAAACATTAAAAAAATAAACGAAAAATTTAACGTCAATGTCRTTCCAAGAAATGCAACTTTCGGATATTTTTTTTATAATAAAGCTTCTGAAAATGCAAATTCGAGACTCACTACAATTTACAAAAAAACCAAAAGACAGAAATCTGGAATTTACCTGGATAATTCGCCAGACAAGCAACCGTTTTATTATTTTCCCAATAATAATCAAAAAAATCTAACTCTCATAGACCAATATCCTGAAAGAAATTTTAATACGCTTCAACTCTATTTCAGAAATGAAGTCAGAAATAAAGTTTTTGTGGAATACAATTATGACGTAGAGAATTCTTACAGACAGTCCGTTAAAAAAGTTTATCAATACACCAACAATGAATGGAAGGATATTACAGCAAAAGAATACGGTGACAATTAATTTGATTTAAGCCTTTTGCATTCCCACCCCAAAATCCTACCTTTGTAATCCAAAATTTTTTGCAGTATGGAGGATTATTTGAAAGGACTGAATGAATCACAATTTGAAGCCGTTACCACATTACAGGGACCACTGATGGTTCTTGCAGGAGCCGGTTCCGGAAAGACGCGTGTTCTTACAATGCGTATCGCTCATTTGATTACGAATGGAGTGGATCCTTTCAATATTTTAGCTTTAACCTTTACCAATAAAGCGGCAAAAGAAATGAAAGAACGTATTGCAAAAGTGGTAGGACAAAGCAATGCGAAAAGTCTTTGGATGGGAACTTTTCACTCTGTTTTTGCAAGAATTCTGAGAAGTGAAGCCCATTATTTAGGTTATCCTTCCAATTTTACGATTTATGACCAGCAGGACGCTTTGAATGTACTTAAAAAAGTGATCAAAGATCTGAATATCGATGGAGATTTATACAAACCAAAAAAGGTATTGGCAAGGATTTCCAATTACAAAAACAATCTGATCACGGTAAGAGCTTATGAAAATAATCCTGAACTAATGGAAGCTGATGAAAAAGCCAACATGAAATTTATGGGGAAAATTTATAAAAGATACGTTGAGGAATGTTTTAAAAACGGCTCGATGGATTTTGATGATTTATTATTGAAAACCAATGAATTGTTAACAAGATTTCCGGAAGTTTTAGCAAAATATCAGGATAGATTCAGATATATTCTGGTAGACGAGTACCAGGATACAAACCACTCTCAATATTTAATTGTAAAAGCTTTAGCTTCAAAATTTGAAAATATTTGTGTGGTTGGTGACGATGCGCAGTCAATTTACTCTTTCCGTGGTGCAAATATTTACAACATTTTAAATTTCAAAAAAGATTATCCGGATGCAGTGACGGTTTCTCTGGAACAGAATTACCGTTCGACACAAAATATTGTAAATGCCGCAAATGTGGTGATTGCTAAAAACCTGCAGCAGTTTAAGAAAAATGTTTTCAGTGAAAACGAAGAAGGTGAAAAAATTAAGATTTACCGCTCGCTTTCAGATGCAGATGAAGCGAATTTCGTTGCCGGAAATATCTGGGAACTCAGAAACAGGGAACAGAAAAAATTCGGTGATTTTGCAATTTTATACCGAACCAATTCTCAGACAAGAGCATTCGAAGACTCTTTGAGGCGTAAAAATATTCCGTATAAAGTTTACGGAGGTTTATCTTTCTATCAAAGAAAAGAAGTGAAAGATTTACTCGGTTATCTTCGTCTTTTGGTGAATGAAAACGATTCTGAAGCGTTGATGAGGATCATCAATTATCCGGCAAGAGGAATCGGTGAAACCACTCAGAATAAATTGATTGTTTTTGCAGATTCGCAAAACCTTCCGGTGTCTAAAGTGTTAGATAATCTGGCAATCTATGCACCGCAATTGAAATTCAATAATGGCGTTTTAACTAAACTAAGCGATTTCTGGTCGATGATCAAAGCGTTTCAGGTTTTACTTAAAACGGAAACAGCCTACAGCGTTGCAATGGAAGTGGCAAAGCGAAGCGGTCTGATTAAATTTTTAAAAGACGATCAGACTCCCGAGCTTTAACGAGAGCCGAAAAACAGGCGTTTTTCTCATACGCAGTTTCCCGTTTTCAATGGGGGAAAATTACGGATGCCGAACCTTCGCGGTTTTTAAGTGAAGTGGATGGAGAATATATTGAATATTTAAATCCGGCTATTGAGAAGAGATTTATCAACAATTCCGGGATTACCTCTAATATTTTTGACGAGCATCCTTCCGAAATGCGAAGCTTTAAAAAAATTGAAAAGAAAACAATTTCTAAAACTGAAAATGATAAACCGGTTGCTGAGCCGAGAAAACTAAAACCGGTAAGTACGGCAAAAATCATTAATCCGAGCGGAGCTTCTTCGCAGGATATTGAAGTGGGTGATAAAGTAAGACACGATCGTTTCGGAATCGGAGAAGTAAAATTTTTGGACGGAACAGATCCGCAAAATATCAAGGCGAAAGTAGTTTTCTTACATGAAGRCGAGAAGAACCTGATCTTGAAATATGCTAAACTGACAAAGATTTAGATTTTTCCCACAGATTCTACAGATCTTCACGGATCATTGCGTGCAAAATCGCCACGAATGCACGAATTTTATGTTTGAAATTATATTTATTCGTGCATTCGTGGCAAATAATAATCTGTAATTTACAATAGAATTTAAACGAAATCATCTGCGAAAATCTGTGGGATTTTATTAAATTAATCCAAAATATTTAAAATGAAAAAACTCCTTTTAATATTCTTCCTTACTATTTTTTCTTTCCAAAGTTTTGCCCAAGATTATAAAACGATCAGCAATATTCATTATTACGATGAAAAAATAAATAAATCTGATGTTTATATTAATGAAAGATGTGTTTTGGATGTTTACATTCCGACCAATGTAAAGAA
>NZ_JBFRGA010000237.1:0-3533 GCF_052115105.1 Chryseobacterium sp. 2TAF14 | reverse complement strand
TTTCTAAATTCTTTAATTGAAGTCCTTAATACGAGAAAAACGAATTGCTCTGATGAAGAATTAAAAGATATTAAAAAACATATTTTTATTTTAGAAAACAGAATAATATCTGAATATGATAAAATAAATATTGATATTGAAGATAACATATTGGATACTGAAGAAATATCAATCGAGACTTCTGAATTTGTTAAAAAGACGTTAAACTTATATAAACTAATTGATGGCTTTTTTAAAACAGAAGATGACCTCAAATCCTATAAAAATAATCATAATCTAAATTTTAATGGTTTTGATGAGCATAACGATGTTAAAGAATTTTATGGTGCTGCTGATTACGCTGAGTATCTTATAGATTATGAGGGGGAATTTGCAAGCTTTAAAAATATTATTGGAAATGGTACAAGTTCAGATACTTATCAGTATTTAAAAGCTTTGGATTTTTTTGAGAACAAAGAGGTTAATGCAGATTCAATTATAGAATTTTCTTCAAAAAAAATTAAGGCGCGAGAAAACAGTTAGTATTAGCGATGTCATGCTGAGCCTGTCGAAGCATCTGCAGAGAGATGAGATTGCTTCGTTCCTCCCAATGACAAAAAATATAAAAATGATCAACGCTATCGTAAGTTACACCGTAAAACCTGAGTTTGTTTCYGAAAACAAAAGCAATATTCAGAAGTTTTTGAATGACTTTAAAACTTTAGACCAAACGAAATTTGAATATAAAGTTTTTGTAAAAGAAGACGGCGTTACATTTGTTCATTTTTCAAATTATGAAAACGAAGAAGTACAGAATATGGTTTTAAATATTCCGTCTTTCAAAGAGTTTCAAAAATTAAGAGACGAAAGCGGATTGAATGATTCTCATAAAGTAGAAATTTTACAGTCGGTTGGAGTTGAATAAATAAATTAAGAAGGCGCGAGCGAAGCGAGCGTCAAAACAGTTAGTATTAGAGATCTGTCATTGCGAACAAAGTGAAGCAATCTCAAACTTAATATTTTTAAAACCTAAATTAACCTTAATGGTTAAATTTAAAAAACATTAAGAATGGAATTAAGAAGTTAAGATGATTAAGAGATTCTTCGTTCCTCGGAAATCGAAGATTCGATGTACCAATGACAGAATCAAAAACATCAATAGGAACGGGCTTTAGCCCGTTTAATTAAAGATAAAATATTTTGGCTTTAGCCAAAAACTTAAAAGGATTTAAATCCAGAAATACCTTGTCAAGGTTTAAAACCTTGACAAGGTATTATTAAAAGATTGCTTCGTTGATTGAAATGACATCGAAGTAAAGATAACAAATCGTTGTTTTAGCCCTGATTGAGCGGCGTGTCTGAGCTCTTTTTGTAATTGCGACAGACAAATAATTCAACAGATTGCTTCACTTCGTTCGCAATGACAAAAAAGCGAGTAGCGAAAGCAGGTACAAAACCTGAGGATGCAGAGAAAACTTCCTGCTTCTAAAAATAAAAAAATCAATGTACAACGTACATTATACAATATAAACGAATATGGAAGAACAAAATACAAATATCTGGTGGCTCAACGAAGAATCTGAGCAAATGCTGAACAGAGGTTACCTTTTGAAAGGCGAAACCGTAGACGGTGCGATTGACAGAATTACTACTGCTGCAGCAAAAAGACTGTACAAACCTGAATTACAGCCTGCTTTCAAAGAAATGATTACCAAAGGATGGATCAGTTTTTCTTCTCCGGTTTGGGCAAATATGGGAACACAGAGAGGTCTTCCAATCTCTTGTTTCAACGTACATATTCCGGACAGCATTGAAGGAATTACCCACAAAATGGGCGAAGTTATCATGCAGACAAAAATCGGGGGCGGAACTTCCGGATATTTCGGGGAACTTCGTAACAGAGGAACTGCAGTTACCGACAACGGAAAATCTTCAGGAGCGGTTTCTTTTATGAAATTGTTTGATACCGCAATGGATGTGGTTTCTCAGGGTGGTGTAAGAAGAGGTGCTTTTGCCGCTTACTTGGATATTGACCACGGAGATATTGAAGAATTTTTATCGATTAAAGATATTGGAAGTCCTATTCAGAACCTGTTTACAGGCGTTTGCGTTCCGGATTACTGGATGCAGGATATGATTGATGGCGATATGGAAAAACGTAAAGTCTGGGCAAGAGTTTTGGAAAGCCGTCAGCAAAAAGGTTTACCATATATTTTCTTTACTGACAACGTTAACAGACACAAACCTCAGGTTTATAAAGATTTAGGATTAACCGTAAATGCAAGTAATCTTTGCTCGGAAATCATGCTTCCGTCTACAAGAGAAGAGTCTTTCATCTGCTGTCTTTCTTCAATGAACTTAGAATTGTATGACGAGTGGAAAGATACGGATGCTGTAAAATTAGCCATCTATTTCCTTGACGCCGTTTTGTCTGAATTTATCGAAAAAACGGAAGGAAACTATTATCTTCAGGGAGCAAGAAACTTCGCAAT
This sequence comes from Chryseobacterium sp. 2TAF14, assembly GCF_052115105.1. Lineage (NCBI taxonomy): Bacteria > Pseudomonadati > Bacteroidota > Flavobacteriia > Flavobacteriales > Weeksellaceae > Chryseobacterium > Chryseobacterium sp. 2TAF14. The sequence goes on along the minus strand of NZ_JBFRGA010000237.1, from coordinate 1,062 downwards.
GCGTCATAGAGCGCTTGGTTTGGGAGTTTTGGGTTACCATTCTTACCTTCAGAAAAATATGATTCCTTTTGAAAGTTTTGAAGCTACTCAGTTTAATGCAAGAGCTTTCAGAAGAATTAAAGAACAGGCAGATATCGCAACAAGAGAATTAGCAAATATCTATGGGGAACCAGACTTGTTGAAGGGTTACGGAATCCGTAATACAACAACAATGGCAATTGCTCCTACAACTTCAAGTTCTGCAATTTTGGGACAGACTTCTCCTGGAATTGAGCCGTTTGCTTCAAATTATTATAAAGCTGGATTGGCAAAAGGAAACTTCATGCGTAAGAATAAATATCTTGCTAAATTATTGGAAGAAAAAGGTCTTGACAACGAAGAAACCTGGAGAACAATTATGCTGAATCACGGTTCTGTACAACACATCAACGAGTTGACTGACGAAGAAAAAGCAGTATTTAAAACTTTCAAGGAAATTTCTCCAATGGAGATTATTTCTCAAGCTGCACAAAGACAGCAATACATCGATCAGGCTCAGTCGCTGAATTTACAGATTCCTTCAACGATGCCTGTGAAAGATGTGAATTATCTTTACATTGAGGCATGGAAAAAAGGCGTAAAAACATTGTATTACCAAAGAAGTTCGTCTGTTTCTAAGGAAATGATGGTGAATTTCGTGACTTGTTCGGCTTGTGAAGCTTAAGAAAGAATAAATAAAAAGAAAGAGTCAAGTTAGGCTGAAATATTTTAAAACCGTAGATTTTCTGCGGTTTTTTTGTTTTTTTAATGGTATCATTTAGTTTAAAATATAAAAATTTATAATGGTTCAATCTGGTTTTTTATTTTTGAATCATTTAATTTTTAAACACTCTATCTAATTGATATTCAAATAAATAAATTTTATTTTTATTCATCAATTTTATAAAATTAATGAATCTTTAGTTTTATCATGTCTTGAATTTGGGTAAGTTTGATAAGAAAAATTATTTAACTCAAAAAAACTAAAATGATGAAAAAAAATCTATTTGCTTTACTTGTAATTTGCTTCTCTGCAGGTTATTC
>NZ_JBFRGA010000236.1:0-3536 GCF_052115105.1 Chryseobacterium sp. 2TAF14 | reverse complement strand
AAATTGAATTATCTCTGCAGCATTCAGTTAGCAAAAAAATCGTGGAATTATCTTCCAAAATATGGCTTAAAACATCTTGCAGAATATCATGATATTCAATTTAAGCACCACAGAGCCGGAGATGATGCGGAAGCATGCGCAAGAATTTCGCTTTTAGCTTTTGAAAAACTCTTTCTTACCAGCAATGATGAAGTTTCAGATTATATGAAACAGAAAATTAAAGCGCTTTAAATCTTACAACAAGACTATCTTAGAATCTAACCGCAAAATTAGTTACTTAAAACCTCAGAAACTAGGTTAAATTTAGGAATATCGATTTCAAATTGTTCATTGGTATTCAGGTTTTCAACGAGATATTTTCCGCTCATATTTCCTACTCCTGAGCGTAGCATTACATTAGAGAAATAAGTGAAATTATCGCCAATTTCCACATCGGGAGTAAGCCCGATAACCCCATCACCTATAACTTCTGTAAACCCGAAACCTACATCAAAAATAAGCCATTTTCTTTTGAGTACTTTAATCGGGAAATCGCCATCGTTTTCTATAACGATATTGTATTTAAAAACATACCGGTTTTCTGAAGGGTAAGAGTTCTTGCTATCATATTCAGGATCTACCGAAACCTTGATATTCGAAGTAATTTTAGAAAACATTTCATTCAATTTAAAACAATAGATACAAAAATCTCGCCTTTTTCAAGGCGAGATTGTAGATATATATCTATTCAAAAAAATATTATAATCCTAAGCCTTTTCTTTCGTCTCCTCCTAATAGGATTTCTACAGGATTGTCGATACCTTCTTTTACCGCAACAAGGAATCCTACAGATTCTTTACCGTCGATGATTCTGTGATCGTAAGACATCGCAACATACATCATTGGACGAATGACAACCTGCCCGTCAACAGCAACCGGTCTCTGGATAATATTGTGCATTCCTAAGATTGCAGATTGAGGCGGGTTGATGATCGGTGTAGACAACATAGATCCGAAAGTACCACCGTTTGTAATGGTGAAAGTACCGCCAGTCATTTCGTCAACCGTAATTTTACCGTCTCTTACTTTTGTAGCTAAATCTTTGATGTTTCCTTCAACGTTTGCGAAAGACATATTTTCAGCATTTCTCAATACAGGAACCATCAATCCTTTAGGACCTGAAACCGCAATTGAAATATCACAGAAATCATAGTTTACTTTGAAATCTCCGTCGATCGATGCATTTACATCAGGATACATTTCTAAAGCTCTTGTAACCGCTTTCGTGAAGAAAGACATGAAACCTAAACCTACCCCGTGTTTCTGAGCAAATTCTTCTTTATATTGTTTTCTTAATCTGAAAATTTCAGACATATCAACTTCGTTGAAAGTCGTCAACATCGCTGTTTCGTTCTTTACAGAAACTAATCTCTGAGCGATTTTTCTTCTAAGAACTGAAAGTTTAGTTGTTGTCGTAGATCTTGAACCTGTAGCAGAAAGAGAGCTTCCTCCCATTGCAGGAACAGCCGCTAATTCAGCATCAGTTTTAGAGATTCTTCCGTCTCTTCCGGAACCTGAAACCTGAGAAGCATCAATTCCTTTTTCGTCAAGAATTTTCTTAGCAGCAGGAGAAGGAGTTCCCGTCGCATAAGACTGAGCCGCAGCCGCAGCCGGCTTTGGAGCTTCAGTTTTCGCAGGTTCAGCAGCTTTAGGCGCTTCTTCCTGTTTTGGAGCTTCAGCAGCAGGAGCAGCACCACCCGCAGGTTTTGCAGCGTCTCTATCAATTAAACAAACTACCTGACCTACCTGTACTACATCACCTTCTTCTGCTTTTAAAGTGATCACACCACTTTCTTCTGCAGGTAATTCTAATGTTGCCTTGTCTGAATCTACTTCAGCGATTGGTTGATCTTTTTCTACATAATCACCATCTTTTACAAGCCAAGTTGCAATTTCAACTTCTGTAATTGATTCTCCCGGTGAAGGAACTTTCATTTCTAAAATTGACATATCGTATTTTTTATTTTTTTAATTGATATTAAATTTTTTTAGACTAGAAGAATAAAGACAATAGATAAAAGACTTTTAAAAACCTTAATTTCTAACCTCTAATTTCTAACTTCTATTTTATTATTAAGCTGTTACAGGTCTTTTTACAGGAGCATCGTCTCTGTCGAAAACTCTGTTGATTACAGCATTTTGATTTTTTTCAAACATTTTGTGGCTTCCAGGAGCCGGAGCACCACTTTGAACTGGGGAAATTACCTGAATTCCTGTATCTCTGAAGTTTCTTAAGATATAAGACCAAGCTCCCATATTTTCCGGTTCTTCCTGAGCCCAAACCAATGATGTTCTGTTTGAATACTTAGCAAAGATTGCTTCGATAGCATCATTCTGAAGCGGGTACAACTGCTCAAATCTTACCAATGCAACATTTTCACAATTTAATTCTTCTTTTTTAGCTAATAATTCGAAGTATAATTTACCTGAACAAAGCACTAATTTTTCAACTTTTGCAGGATCAGCAGTTGGATCATCTAAGATTGGCTGGAATCCTTTGTTTGAGAAGTCTTCAAGCGGAGAAACCACTTTCGGATGTCTTAACAATGATTTAGGACTCATGACGATTAACGGCTTTCTGAATGACCATTTCAACTGTCTTCTCAATAAGTGGAAATAGTTAGCTGGAGAAGTGATATTCGCAACAACCATATTTTCGTTAGCACAAAGCGTTAAGAATCTTTCAAGTCTTGCTGAAGAGTGTTCTGCACCCTGACCTTCCGAACCGTGAGGCAACAACATCACTAAACCGTCCTGAATTTTCCATTTTTCTTCTGCTGCAGCCAAATATTGGTCTACAATAATCTGAGCTCCGTTTACGAAATCTCCAAACTGAGCTTCCCAAATTGTCAATGTATTAGGAGAAGCCATCGCATAACCATAATCAAAACCTAAAACTCCATATTCAGAAAGGTGTGAATTGAATACATCAAATCTGCTTTCTGAAACTTCTTTTAAAGGAATATATTCTTCTTCTGTATCTTCAGTTTTTACAACAGCGTGTCTATGAGAGAACGTACCTCTTTCTACATCTTCACCTGAAATTCTCACGTTGTGACCTTCCACAAGAAGCGTCGCATAAGCCAGCCATTCTCCAAGAGCCCAGTCTAACGAGTTTGCATCGATAGCTTTAAGTCTGTTTTCGAAAAGTCTTGTAATTTTATTTAAGAACTTTTTATCAGCCGGAAGAGTTGACATTTTAATTGCCAGTTCTTTCAGCTTCTCTAAGTCATATTTTGTATCAACAGCTTCCTGTACCGCACCTCTTTTTCCGATTGGGAAATTCGTCCAGTCATCTGCCATGAAAATATCCATTACGTTTTTCTCAATTTCTTTAGAAGCATCAAAATCTTTATCCAGTAAAGCTTTGAAATCTGCCTCCATTTTAGCAATTAGATCATTGGAAACTACACTCTCTTTCAATAAAAGATCTTTGTAGATTTCTCTTGGGTTCGGGTGCTTAGAAATTTTCTTATATAAATTAGGCTGCGTAAATC
>NZ_JBFRGA010000235.1:0-3597 GCF_052115105.1 Chryseobacterium sp. 2TAF14 | reverse complement strand
TTCTAATTCCATACATAATCATCATCACTTTACTTATTATTCTTTCAGAAAATAAATTCAGAAAACTATGTTAAAAACAATTAATCTCCACAAAAAATACAATGATTTCACGGCTCTAAAATCCTTAAACTTGGAAGTCGAAGAAGGCGAAATCTTCGCACTTCTCGGTCAAAACGGCGCCGGAAAAAGTACAACGATAAATATTCTTTTAGGACTTATTAAAGCGACATCTGGAGATGCTTTTATTAATAATATTTCAGTAAAAGAAAATCCGGAAAAAATAAAAAAACATTTAGCCTACATCCCTGAAACGGTTTTATTGTATCCTAATCTCACAGGAATTGAAAATCTTGATTTCTTCTCTAAAATTGCAGGTTTCAATTACAAAAAATCTGAACTGTCTGATTTACTGCATCGTACAGGATTACAGGAAATTGCTCACAACAGTCCTTTAGGAGGTTATTCAAAAGGAATGCGCCAGAAAGTAGGAATTGCCATCGCCTTGGCTAAAGATGCGAAAGTTTTGCTACTTGATGAGCCAACTAGCGGACTTGATCCTATTGCAACTGCAGAATTTACAGAAATTGTCCGTGAGCTCGGACAGGAAGGTCGTACCATTCTGATGGCAACTCACGATATTTTCAATGCTGCAAGTGTTGCAACAAATATTGGAATTATGAAGCAGGGAGAATTAGTACAACATCTTCCTTCTAAAGATTTTTCTGCTGAGGAGCTACAAAGTTTGTATTTAAAAACAATTTAGTGATTGAAAAATTGAAATTTTAAAACTTCAAAAATCCAATTTTTAATTGTTAAATAAATAATATGAAAATGACTCAAATAGTTTTAAATTTGAGTCATTTTTTCAATTATTTTATATAGGAGACCATTAAAACATGTCTTTACGACCTTTGTAATTCTAAATTCGTTACATAGCCTTAACGCTCAATTAAAGATATAAATTTTGTATTTTAAAAGATAGCAACTCAAGTTTCAATATGTCTTAGTTTTGGTACAGCTAAAATGGCATCAATTAAAGACAGTTCGTGCAATTTTTATCTATTTTACTATCAAAAGTGAAGTTTATGCGTTACCTCCATTGATATATCATCAAAAAGATGTAGATTGTAACTCTTAATTATGTTTATTATTTCCTAATGACATAATTAACATAAAAAAACTATTTAACACCATGAATCACGAAAAATTAATCTCCTTTCTCGGAGACTACGGGAATATATCAGATTCCGATAGATCTAGCATACGAAAACATTTCGTTGCATTAAAAGTAAATAAAAAGCAGATTTTAATCGATAAATATTCGCCCTGCAATAAGCTTTTCTTTGTCAATAGCGGCCTTTTAAGAACTTTTTGTGTTAGTGAAAAAGGTAGGGAAATCACAAGAATGTTTGCCTGGGAGAATAAATTCATAACCAATATAACAAGTTTTAAAAATAATACAGAAAACCATGAAGTAATTGACTGTATAAAAAATTCAGAAATATTATACATCAGTCGCGAAGATTTCTATAACGTTATAAACTCTTCATTAAACCTTAAAAATATCTATGCTGATTTATTGGAAGAATGCAATAGTTTTCATGTTAAACGTTTTGAGGTTTTAACTACCTATAATCTGCAAGATAAATTATCTTACCTGAAAGAAGAATTCCCAGCTTTATTAAAGGAACTTAACGATAGTCTGCTGGCTTCTTTTTTAGGATTAAACAGAGWAACATTTGTTCGGAATAAAAACGCTTTTTAAAAAATTTATTTCACAAATATTAAAAATGTGATATAAATCACACTTATCTGAAAACTATTAATCTAATTTAGACAAAAATTACGAACCATGTATAATAATCTATTATTTGCTATTATTTTCGTATTTAACTATAGTTATTCACAAAGTGAGGCAACAAGATTTTTTTATGAGCTAACTTATAAAAATGACAGTCTGCAGAATGAAAAAATTTTAACAATTCTGGACATCGGAGAAAACAAATCTATTTACAGAGATTATCTTATGGTTTCTCAAGATTCTCTTATTCAGGATCAGATAGAGCGATCAAGAAAATCTGGTATACGGGTTGACATGAACCAAATTATGAAACTTCCGAAGTTTACTTATAAAGTCATTAAAACTTATCCTATCAAAGAAATAATTTTTTCCAATAAAATTTTACAGGATGAACTAAATTATCATGAAAAAATGCCTCTCCAATGGAAAATAGTTGGTGAAAAGAAAAAGATCGACAATTATGAAACACAAAAAGCAGTGCTTTCATATGGTGGTAGAGAATGGACTGCATGGTTTACTTCTGAAATTCCATTTCAGGACGGGCCTTATAAGTTTAATGGTTTACCCGGCTTAATTGTACAGATATCTGATCATCAAAATCAGTATTTCTGGAAGCTCAGCGGTATTAAAAAAATATCCAACTTCAGTGAATATAGCATTCTGGATAGTAAACCAAAGAGTAATGATATATCTAACCTTACGGTAAGCAAGGAAAAATTTACGGAGTTATATAAACACTATAAAGCAAATCCTCTTGGGAGTTTAAAAGGAAAACTGACAGCGGAACAACTGGCCAATAAAATGCCGGACGGACGCACCGTTGCTGAAACTTTTAAAAGTGAAGAGTCTAAAATAATTAAGTTACTAAACGATAAAGTCAATAATATTGAATTTCTACAATAAAAAATAATCTGTAAAGCTTTGTGTGGATTAAAAACTGTTCAAGGAGTATAATTATAAACTATTACAATCATGAAAAACAGATCAAAATCAATTTTTGCAATGTCTGCCGTATTGATGTTATCAATCTCGCTATTTTCATTTTCCAACGCAAGAGAAACTTCTTCTCCAGCGAAAAATGTTGAAGTAATTGAAAACAGTGAATTTACAGCATTGACATCTGAAACCGCTGTAGATGGCAGCTTCATCATCGCATGGAGTTCTGACATTTCTGGGATTCTTGCATGGGATAATGGACCAACAACACCAGCTCCGGCTCCTGGTCCTGTTAAGCCTACAAAACCATCCAAATAACATGGTTTAATTCAATCTATTCAGAGGCTGTCTCACAAAAAAGCAGCCTCTTTTTTTATTTAAATTCTAAAAAACTGGTAATCTGAATTTCTCAATCGACAAATTCACTTTCAGGCATAAAAACCGTATTTAATATGCAAGTGAAAAAAATCCAAAACCTATTAATCATACTATTTCTATTTCATATTATTGCTTCCATTTTCATTAACATCAGTTCGTTCAATTATTTAAAGCAGAATAATAGAGATATAAACCTTAATGCAATGGGGAAACTTTATATTGATAACCTTAAGAAAGTAAATACTCCCTTTTTCGTTAAAGTATACACCAATTATTCAGGCACTATCAGAGGATATGCCTATTATTCTCCCAATATAAGAAATATAAAAAATAAGTATGAGTTTTACAACGGGAATAAGAAGATTGATGGGTTAATGAGAACTTACGAATCTAATCTTAAGTTTAATACCATGCTTATAAATCTCACTGATATCATCCACAATAAAGATATCCGACAGGATATTGCAAAATCACTTTATAAC
>NZ_JBFRGA010000234.1:0-3615 GCF_052115105.1 Chryseobacterium sp. 2TAF14 | reverse complement strand
GATTTGATATGCTCAACTCCGGGAGGAGGCTATACCGGCAGCGGCGGTAATGAGACCGGAACCACACCGGGAGGTTTTAATCCCGGCGGAGGTAGTGGCGGAGCAACCAATCCCATAGAACCTCCGGGAAGTAGCGCAGCAACCAATCCTGAAAATCCATGTGAAGGAAGTATTCCTTCACAACCACAAGACCCTAATGCTACTTTAGGAACTAATGAAGGCTGTAATCCCGGAACACCTACTTTACCGAATCTGCCTTTACCAAGTACCCACGATCCTTGTTGGGATATTAAAAGAAATTTTGCTAATGYCAGATTTATGCAAAAAGTAACGGCGATAGACAAGCCAGAAGTTTTTGATTACGACCATGAAATGGGATTTGCCGCTGCTTATCCTCCTGCAAATACAGGGGTTGTAGGAATACAGTATCAACCTATGGAAAATAGCATTGATACTCATAGAGTAAGACTTCCCGATGGAAATCGATATTTTGCTTTCATACATACTCATAATAATAAAGAAGGGGTTGTGAAAATGTTTTCACCGGCAGATCTTGCTACCTTTTTATCGAGCTGTGTTGTCAATGCTAACGAAAGCGGAAGTATCGGAGACGCATATGCGATGGTAATAACTTCTGCAGGAAATTATATTTTGAAATATACAGGCTTTTCTACTACATTTGGTATTGGACCGAATGGTCTGAAATTTTGGAATTCTTGGTATGAAGAACGTTTAAGAGAAATTCAAAATGATGATAATACTTTTGACCAAGACAAAGTGGAAAAAGTATTTTTGAGATTTCTGAAAGAAAAAGTAAAAATAGACGGAGTACAATTATACCAAGTTGAAAAAACCACAGGAAAAGCTAAAACTAACCTTAGATGATACTAATACTGTAATACCAACACCATGCGATTAAAGAAAAATATTATGAAAAAACTAATTATTTTATTAGCATTTCACTCACTATTTTTGAGTTGTGCTCAAGTATATCCTCTTAATACTTATGCTGAAGTACCCAATAATGCCTATATTAAAGATATAAATAATGAGTTGGTTCCCTATGAGGGAATTTGGAAAGGTACTTGGAATAGCAAAACAATATTTATTTCACTTAAAAAAATAAAAAAACAATTTAATTATAATGATAATAAAGATTATTATAGAGATTTGCTTGTCGGAAAATTTAAAGTTTTAGATTCATCAGGGAATATATTATTTGACAATACTAATCTACCTAATGATGATACTAAAATAAATGGGCTGAGATTTCTTACACAACCTAATATAAGATATAAATTGTATTATTTTGATAATGATATTTGTGGTATGACAGGTGATATTTATATTAGCTTCTTAAACGGAAACTTTAATCAACTTAATTGGAAATTCATCGACACAACTGATATTATTACGTCAAGCTGTCCATACTATAATTCTAACCCATTTCCAGAACCCTTACCTGCGAATATTGTTTTGACTAAACAGTAGAATGAAGCCTCATCAGAGATTTAGTATAATCAAATTATGAAAAAACTAATTATTTTAATAGCACTTCTTATTTCATTAGGAGTCTTAGCACAGGAGTATCCTCTTAACACCAGCCGTTTTGATGTTCAACCATACAGCTATATAAAAGATACAAACAATGAATATGATAAATATGTAGGTCTATGGAAAGGAGAATGGAATGGTAAAACACTCTATCTTGAACTAAAAAAAGTAAAATATTTTTCTAATAATGGTTATCCATATTATACCGATTGGTTAATGGGTGAAAGAAAGATAATTGACGCTAATGGAAATATAGAGATAGACCGAATAAGTAATTTTGATTATGAGCATCCGGAATTTTGGGGACTGGGTATGTTTACCAACTATAATGGTCAAATATGTGAAACGATCATGTTTTATCCGAAAAATATGTGTAACACACATACACGCCTTATCATTACTAAATTAGAAAATCTACTGAGTATAAACAGTCCGAACGGAACCACGCAAATGACCTTACATTGGGATGGTAAGATGGAAGGAGGTCTTACGGAGGATTGTGTACATGATTCGTATGCACAACAGCATGGAGAATACCCTGTAAATTTCCCGAAGGATATTGTACTGACAAAGCAATAAAATACAAGCCTCTTGAAAAAGAGGTTTATATTTTTTTACAACACAGGATAAGCAGGCGGTGCGGTAGATCTAAAAGGAAAAATAACCAAAGAGTTGCTACAAAGCGGAACTTATGAACCACAAGTAATGGAAAGAGTGGTCTGCTATGATTATGTGGATGCCTATTACACGACATGCAGCGGTGGCATGCATCACAATGGAGAAGAATTTGGTCCTTTAAGTGAGGGGAAATGCCCGGAACCTACCCAGTCGGTACTGGTAATCACCGTCACAAGGAGATGTAATGACATAGCAGTGGGAGGCAACGATGAGGGTGGAACTCCATCAATACCGTCTGAAGGCGGCGGAAATCATGGAGGTGGCGGAACAGCGCCTTCTACCCAGCCTTGTGAAGGAAACGGAGTTCCTTCACAGCCACAAGACCCGAACTCTACTATTGGAGGAAACGAAGGCTGTAATTCAGGAACACCTACTTTACCGAATCTGGAATTTAATCCTCCTACAACACCTTGTGAAAAAGTAAATCAGGCAAATCTAAAAGCAAAAGCATTGCTTGAGCAAAAAACCATAAAAGACTCTTTGGCTAAAGCTTCACAGACAGTACTTACAGACACTATTGAAAAAGGGTTTAACTTTGGAATAAAAAGTGACGGAAGCTATACAACTTCTGAGATTAAGAAGGGCGCTACAAGCAGTGTAAGTCTCCAGCCAACAGATTATACTTTTACAGTAACTGGCTCTGCACACACACATAACGGAACTTATGGCTATGAATGCCCTTCAGCAGGAGACATTGCAACTAATGCTGTTTATAATAAACTTAATCCTTCTTTTGTGACAAGCTTTGTAGTATCTGCTGGAAGTATTTACAACATCAGCGTTATAGACCCACAAAAAGCAAAAGATTTTGCCACTAATTATCCAAAATCTCAATATGTAGAAACTAATCCACAGAGTGATGATAGTGGTCATTGGAAACCTGGAAGTACTATAAGAGCAGATTTTGATAAAATTATAAATATTTTTTTAAAGCAAGGCAAATCACATAACGAAGCAGGAGCATTAGCACAGGCATATATTTTGAAGAAGTATGATACAGGAATGGTGATGAGTAAAAAGCAACCAGGCGGGAGTTTTAAAAGTATATTTGTAAGTGAAAATAAAAACCCCAATAATCCTAACGCATCAACATATCAACAAACTGACAATTGTAATCTTTAAAAAAACAATAATGAAAAATATAATAAAATTTATAGCTCTGCTATTCATAACATTTAGTTACAAGGCTAATGCCCAATTAGATACTTTAAATTACATGAAGCAATTTGAAGCTAATAAAGCCCAATATATCAATCAGCCATTTTCTAAACTACTCAATGAAATGCATCAACTACAACCAACATCACATTGGGGCGATACTCCTTTTAAAAACCAAAATATTGTTCATGCTACACGTTTTTTATTCTGCAATATGGACTATAT
>NZ_JBFRGA010000233.1:0-4911 GCF_052115105.1 Chryseobacterium sp. 2TAF14 | reverse complement strand
GATAACAGCACTGGAAATCTTATAAAAGAATACACGTATCGTGTAAAAATTTACGAAAAAGATAAATCTGAAAATTGGCATAATCTGGAGGTTTCTCTTTATGATAACAATTCTGGTGACCGTGAAGTTTTGAATAATATGAAAGCTTATGTGTATAATCTGGAAGGAGATAATGTGGTGGAAACTAAAGTTGACAAAAGTTCGAAATTTAAATCGAAAGAAAATAAGTATATTACAGTTAATAAATATGCTTTCCCGGGTATAAAGAATGGTTCTGTCATTGAATATCATTATGAAGTTTCTTCACCGTTTGTATACGAAATTCCTTTAATTTATATAGAATTAGATACTCCTTCGGTTTATACGGAATATGTTTTTGATTCACCAGTACAAATGTCTTACAGCGTAGATTTTACGGGAAGTTTACTTCCTAAATATAAGATCATGAAAGAAGACATTATGTACGGATCGCAATATAAAACCTATAGATTCGGCTACGATAATCTGAAGGGTTTCAAAACTGAAAATTTTGTAAAAAATAATGATAATTACAGAACGAAAATCAGGGCAGAACTTCATTCAACTTATTTTGGGAATAACCTTAAAATGTACACTTCAACTTGGGAAGATATCAGGAAGAAACTTTGGGATCATGAGGATTTTGGATCGCAGTACAAAAAAGACAGATTGGTTAAAGAGCTGCTTCCTGCAGAAATTCTTAATGAAAAAGATGATCTCTCAAAAGCTAATAAGATTTTAGAATATGTGAAAACCAATTTTACATGGAATCAAAATAATGGAATGTATGCAGAAAACGGGATAAGAGATCTTATAAAAACCAAAACAGGGAATGATTCAGATCTCAATTTGATGTTGATAGCAATGTTTAGAAGCGCAAATATTACGRCATATCCGATTCTTATTTCTACCGTAGGAAACGGACATTTAAATTTAACATTTCCTAATTTAGGTAATTTCAATTATGTAATTGTAGGGGCAGAAATCAACAAGACTTTTTATCTTTTTGATGCAACATCAAAACAATCTCAGGCTAATCTTTTACCATCAAGAGTATGGAACGATAACGGTCTTTTATTAAGAGATGATAAAGCAGAACTTATTTCTCTTACAAATATTAAAGTAAGCTACAACAGCCACACAGTTAAGGCAAAAATAAATCCTGACGGAACAGTTTCAGGGGCTTATCAGGATCAGGATGAAGGATTGTTGGCTATGAATGCAAAAGAAAGTTTTGATGAAAATGCAGATAAGTATAAAAAACAATACAATTTTATTTCGCCAATTAGCAAAACAAAAGTTGTAGAAATAGAAATTCCTGAAGGATATGATGTGGCCGAATTACCAAAAAGTAAAAAAATTGTTACTGATGATAAAGAAATCAGCTATTCTTACACGGTAGAGAAAAAAGATAACAGAATTATAACGATTTCAGAATATAATATTGCAAGTGCAAATTATCCTAAAGAATATTATCCGGCATTCAAGCAGATCTGGAAAGTAATTTCAGATTCTGAAAGTCAGGTAATGAGTTTGATTAAGAAATAATCATTTATCGATACAAATTTTATAAACCATTCATTTTGTGAATGGTTTTTGCATTCTGGTTAAAAAATAAATTATTATGAAAAATAAAGTTGTATTCATCATGTTTTCTGCGGTTTTTCTTTTGGCTGCCTGTAAAAGGACAGAAACAAAAACGGTTGAAACACAAACAGAGAATGAAGCCCCTGAAAAATTCACTGTAGACTCTATTAAAGTGAATGATTCTATGAAAATTAACGAAAAACTTTCAGTGAATTATGCTTCAAAAATGTTGGTTTTTCCGACCTTGAAAAATAAGGCTCTTTTAGACAGTATTTATTATGATAAAACAGGAATTACAGATTACTCCAAACAAGGGCTGCAGACTTTTTTAGATAGAGATAAAAACGATTTTTACGAATCTGTAAAAGCAGACAGCAAAGAATGGATTTCAGATATTCAGAATCCGCAAACATGGGAAGCCGGTTCGTTTATGAAACTGATTTCTCAAACCGATGATTTTCTCCAGATCGAATATTTGCATACTTCATATGAAGGCGGAGCGCACGGTAATTACTCTTTCGATGTAAGGGTTTTTGATCTGAAAAACAATAAAAAATTAGATTTAAAAGATATTACCACAATGCCTAAAGCAAGACTGGAAGATCTTTTAATGAAAAATCTCAATAAAATTTCGAGTGGAACAACCGATTCTGAGGGTGCGGTAAAAAATTCAGATATGCTTTTGGTGGATGTGATTCCTGCCAACAAAGATTTTTATTTTGATGATAAAAACCTGTATTTTCATTACAGCCCTTACGAAATCGCCGCTTTTGCAGCCGGAGATATTATCATCCAGGTTTCCTGGAAAGAGCTCGACGGAACAATTAATCCCGAGTTTAAAAAGAGATTGAAAATTAACTAATATTAATGCTTCCAAATCAGGAAGCATTTTTTACTTTTGTGACAATGGAAAAAGTAGCTTTTATCATCAATCCTTTTTCGGCAAAAAAAAATTACCAGCCCTTTTTAAACGAACTTAAAAATAAAGTTCAAAACCCTTTATACTACATTTCTGAGTCTATTCCGGGAACGGATGATTTTATCAACGCCCATTTTGATGAGGTTGATTTTTTTGTGGCTATCGGCGGTGACGGAACAATTTCTACGGTTGCTAAAAAGCTCATCAATACCGAAAAAGTTTTAGCTATTTTTCCGGCAGGATCAGGAAATGGTTTTTCTAATGAAACGCAGTTCAGCAAAAATCTAGATGAATTATTAGAGAAATTGAAGTCTAAAAAATCCCGTAAAATAGATACTTTTACCATAAACGGAAGACTGTCTATCAATGTTTCGGGAACAGGTTTTGACGGGAAGGTCGTTAAAGAATTCGAAAAAACCAGCCGCGGATTCAAAAATTACATCAAAGTTTCCTTAAAGACATTTTTTAATTATAAACCGATCAAGCTTAAATTTTTTGATGAAAATTATAAGCAATACAACGGAAAATATTTAATGGTTAATATTGCAAACACCCGCCAGTTTGGTAACAACGCTTATATTGCACCGATGGCAAGCAAAAGTGACGGTTTGGTTGATATGGTTCTGGTGAAAAAATTTCCGTTGATGTATTCGCCGCTTTTTGCGTTCAGGATGTTTACCAAAAAATTGAAAGAAGACGATTATATCACGTATCTTCCAGTTTCAGAGATCGAGTTTAAAGTAAATACCAAAAACTGGCATCTTGACGGGGAATTCAATAAAATAAAATCACCGATTCATGTAAAAGTGCAGCCTTCTAGCCTGAATATTTTAATTTAAATCATTGCAAATAAAAAGCCTTCCGTGAAGAAGGCTAAAACACAAATGATGAAAAAAAAATTATCTTTTCGTAATAATTTATTACAAAGTAAATAGTTATAACTTATATTTTTTATGGTTGTAATCATATAGAATTAAAAATTTAAAAATTTTAATTCCTTTTAAAACTATTTTTAAACTTCCAGCTTTTTCTCGATTTCATTAGGGTTTTCAAGGCAATATTGAAGTTGCTTTTTGTCTAATTGTTTTTCCCAATTGGCTACAACTACAGTTGCTACAGAGTTTCCGATAACGTTGGTTAAAGCACGGCATTCACTCATAAATTTATCGATTCCTAAAATTAAAGTCATTCCTGCAATCGGGATTTCAGGAACAACAGCCAATGTAGCAGCCAAAGTTACAAAGCCGGCTCCTGTAACTCCTGCAGCTCCTTTAGAACTCAGCATTGCCACCAAAAGAAGCATCAGTTGTTTTTCTATTGAAAGATCGATATTCAGAGCCTGTGCAATAAATAATGAAGCGAGCGTCATATAAATATTGGTTCCGTCGAGATTAAAAGAATATCCTGTAGGAACCACCAAACCTACAATCGCTTTGGAACAGCCCGCTTTTTCCATCTTTTCCATAATTCCCGGAAGAGCAGATTCTGAAGAGCTGGTTCCTAAAACCAGGAGAAGTTCTTCCTTTAGATAATACATCAGTTTAAATATATTAAAACCGTTGTACCAGGCTACAGCTCCCAAAACCAAAACCACAAACAGGATAGAGGTAATGTAAAAAGTCCCTACAAGAAAGATTAAATTTAAAACAGATGCCAAACCATATTTTCCGATTGTAAAAGCCATCGCTCCGAAAGCTCCGATTGGCGCTAATTTCATCAGCATATGCACAATTTTGAAAACAGGAGCCGCCAAAACCTGTAAAAATTCTGTGACTTTTCCACTTTTTTCTTTCGTTAAAACCAAAGCAATTCCCATTAAGATCGCAACCAAAAGTACCTGAAGAATATTGTCACCAATTAACGGACTGAATAGGGTTTCCGGGATTATATTCATGATAAATCCGGTCAAAGTCATATCGTGTGCTTTGTGCTGATATTGCGAAACGTCACCCGATAAACTTGAAGGATCAATGTTTAAACCTGCTCCAGGTTGGATGATGTTTCCTACAACCAAACCAATAATCAATGCCAATGTAGAAAATGTGAAAAAATAAAGCATTGCTTTGATGGCAATTCGTCCTACCYTTTTCAGATCTGTCATATGGGCGATTCCTAAAGTAAGCGTAATGAAAATGACCGGAGCAATAATCATTTTAACCAATTTGATGAAACCGTCGCCTAAAGGCTTCATTTTTTCGCCTAATTCAGGATAAAAATTCCCTAAGAGAATTCCTAAAGTGATGGCGATAATTACCTGAAAATATAATTGCTGATAAAATTTTTTCTTTTTCAAAGCAGAAGTTTCATAAATATTTCCGAAAAATACTGAAATTAAATAGATTTTTTAGCTGAAAAATTTATCTGAAATTTAATACAGAAAATAAGGT